>CADDZG010000119.1 GCA_902812355.1 Actinomycetota bacterium
GGCCCGGCCTGCGGCGACGAGCCCACCGACGTCGCCGTCGGCGGGGGCCGGGTGTGGGTGCTGGGATCGCGCGCCCTGCTGGTCGCGTTCGACCCCCACGGCGGCCGCCGGGTGGCGACGATCCGCCTACGCGGCGCCGACACCGCGCTCAACTCCGACCTCGCCTTCGCCCTCGGACGCGTATGGGTGTCCGACGCCGCCGGGCACCTGCTGCGCATCGATCCCGCCACGGGCAGCGTGGCCTCCGAACGCGTGATCGCCGGCGATTTCTCCGCCCTCGCCGCCGGCGCCGGGCGGCTGTGGGTCATGACCTCCTACGCGCGCCACCCCGGTGGAACGCTGTTCGCGGTGCGCCGCGACGGCACGGTGGTGGGGCCCGGGATCCGCCTGCGCGGCCATCCCCAGGACCTCGCGATCGCCGGCGGTGCGGCGTGGGTGAGCGATGCCACCGGGCGGGTGTGGCGTTTCCCGCCGGTGTTCCTGCGGCGCGGCTGACGCCACGCGCCGTCACCGGCGCCGCGGTGGGTTGGCACTACGATGGCAACCCATGCCGATCGACCGCGCCGCAGTGGACCATGTCGCCCGCCTGGCTCGCATCGCGCTCACCGAGGAGGAGCGCGAGCGCATGCAGGCCGAGCTCAGCGTGATCCTGGCCCACGCCGAGCGCATCGCCGCCCTCGACCTCGACGGCGTCGAGCCGAGCGCCCACGCCATCGAGCTCACCGACGTGATGCGCCCCGACGAGGTCGGCGAGTGCCTGAGCCGGGACGAGGCGCTGGCCAACGCCCCGGCGGTGGAGGACGGCCGCTTCGCCGTGCCGCGCATCATCGAGGACGCATGACCGAGCTGCACTGGCTCGGTGCGACCGAGCTGGCTTCGGCCCTCGACGCCGGCGAGGTCTCGGCGCAGGAGGTCGCCGGCGCCCTGCTGCAACGCGCAGACGAGGTCGACCCCTCCGTGCGGGCGGTGCTCACGCGCACCGACGAGCGCTTGCTCGAGGATGCGCGCGCCGCAGACCGCCGGCGCGCGGCCGGCGCGCTGCGGTCGCCGTACGACGGGGTCCCGGTGGGATACAAGGACATCTTCGTGACGCGCGGCACCGTCACCACTGCGGGGTCGCGCATCCTCGAGGGCTACGTGCCCCCCTACGACGCCACCGTGGTGCAGCGCTGCAGCGCTGCGGGGCTGCCGCTGGCGCACAAGCTCAACATGGACGAGTTCGCCATGGGCTCGTCGACCGAGAACTCGGCGTTCATGGCGACGCGCAACCCGTGGGATCTCGAGCGCGTCCCCGGCGGTTCCTCGGGCGGCTCGGCGGCCGCGGTTGCCGCCGGGATCGTCCCCTGGGCGTGGGGCACCGACACCGGCGGGTCGATCCGGCAGCCGGCCTCGCTGGTCGGCATCGTCGGGGTCAAGCCGACCTACGGGGTCGTGTCGCGCTACGGGATGATCGCGTTCGCGTCGTCGCTCGATCAGGCGGGGCCGCTGACGCGCAACGTGCGCGACGCGGCCGCGCTGCTCGAGATAGCAGGCGGGCACGACCCCCGCGACGCGACCTCGATCCCCGGGCCGGCGCCGCGCTTGCTCGACGGGATCGACGCCGGCATCGAGGGCCTGAGGGTGGGCATCGTCGCCGAGTTCATGCAGGCGGAAGGGCTCGCACACGGGGTCCGGGCCCGGGTCGAGGATGCCTACCGCCGGCTCGAGAAGCTGGGGGCCGAGCTCGGCGAGGTGCACCTGCCGATCTCCCTGGAGCACGGCATCTCGGCTTACTACCTCATAGCCCCGGCGGAAGCGTCGGCCAACCTCGCCCGCTACGACGGCGTGCGTTACGGGCTGCGCGTCGACGGCGAGGACGTCGTGGCGATGACGTCGCGCACGCGCGCCGCCGGCTTCGGGGCCGAGGTCAAGCGCAGGGTGATGCTCGGGACTTACTCGCTGTCGGCCGGCTACTACGACGCTTATTACGGCCGCGCCCTGCGGGTTCGTACGCTGATCAAGCAGGAGTTCGCGCGCGCCTTCGAGCACGTCGACGTGATCGCCTCGCCGACGTCGCCGACCACGGCGTTCCGCCTCGGCGAGCGCACCGCCGATCCGCTGGCGATGTACCTGTCGGACCTCTTCACCGTTGCCGCACCGCTGGCCGGGCTGCCGGCGATATCGGTGCCCTGCGGGCTCAGCCCCGACGACTCGCTGCCGGTGGGGCTACAGCTGATCGCCCCGGCGCTGCAGGAGTCCACGATGCTGCGGACCGCCTATGCCTTCGAGCAGGACCTCGGCTTCGCCGCATCCCCCGAGGGGAGGCCGCCGCTGTGAGCGACGCCTTCGAGACGACGATCGGACTCGAGATCCACGTCGAGCTGGCGACCGCGTCCAAGATGTTCTGCTCCTGCCCGGTCGCCTTCGGCGGCGAACCGAACACGCGCACGTGCCCTGTGTGCCTCGGGTTGCCGGGCGCGCTGCCGGTGCCGAACCGCAAGGCCGTCGAGTACACGATCCGCATCGGGCTCGCGCTCAACTGCCGCATCGCCGAGCGCGCCGGCTTCCACCGCAAGAACTACTTCTATCCCGACATGCCGAAGAACTACCAGATCTCGCAGTACGACGAGCCCCTGTGCGTCCGGGGCCACGTCGACGTGCCCACCGAGGACGGCGTGCTGCGAGTGGGCATCACGCGCGTGCATCTCGAGGAGGACACCGGCAAGTCGGTGCACGTCGGGGGCTCGGGGCGCATCGCCGACTCGGACCGTTCCCTCGAGGACTTCAACCGTGCCGGCACGCCGCTGGTCGAGATCGTGTCCGAGCCCGATATTCACTCCGCCGAGCAGGCGCGCGCCTTCGTGTCCGAGCTGCGGGCGATCCTGGCGTCGCTCGGCGTGTCCGACGTGCGCATGGAGGAAGGCTCGCTGCGGGTCGACGCCAACGTCTCGGTGCGCCCGGTGGGCGAGGGCGAGCACGGAGCCAAGGTCGAGGTCAAGAACATGAACTCCATCCGCTCGGTCGGGCGTGCTCTGCAGTACGAAGAGGCGCGCCAGCGCGACGCGCTGCGCCGCGGCGAGATGCCGACCCAAGAGACGCGTCACTTCGACGAGCGCACCGGGCGCACCTCGGCGATGCGCACCAAGGAGTTCGCCTTCGACTACCGCTACTTCCCCGAGCCCGACCTCGTGCCTCTGACCCCGTCGCGGGCGTGGGTGGAGGAGATCGCCGCGCGCCTCCCCGAGCTCCCCGCCGCGCGCCGGGCGCGCTTCGCCGCCGACTACGCGTTGCCCGCAGCCGACGTCGCGGTGCTGACCGCGTCGCCGGAGGTGGCGCGCTGGTTCGAGGAGGCGGTGGCGGCCTACGGCGGCGAGCCCAAGCGCATCGCCAACTGGGTGACCGGAGACCTCTTCGGGCTGCTCAACGATGCCGGAGTCGAGCTCACCGAGGCCAAGGTCACCCCCGCGGGCCTGGCGGCGCTGGTGCGGCTGGTCGACGCTGGACGCATCTCCGGCAAGCAGGCCAAGGGCGTGCTGCAGGCGATGTTCGATAGCGGCGCCGAGCCCGAGGCGATAGTGGCCGAGCGCGGCCTGGAGCAGGTGTCCGACGAGGCCGCGCTGCAGGGCGCGGTGGACGAAGCGATCGCCGCCAACCCCGACGCCGCCGACAAGGTGCGGGCCGGCAACCTCAACACGATCGGCTTCCTCGTCGGCCAAGTGATGCGCAGGACCGGGGGGCGTGCCGATCCCCGGGTCGTCAACGAGCTGCTGCGCCGCAAGCTCGTGCCCTGAGGGGGGCCGGCGGCCGGTGGTTGCCCTGCTGCGGGGCCGGACCGTAACGATCGCGCTCGGGCGCAGCCTGCCCGGCCCCCCCGAGGTCGTGTGGCGTCTGATCACCGATTGGGAGCGCCAGGGGGACTGGATGCTCGAGGCGCGCGACTTCCGGGTGCTATCGCAGCAGCGCACCGGCGTCGGGGTCGAAGCGGAGGCGACGGTCACGATCGCCGGCATCACGGTGCGGGACCGGGTGCGGGTGACCGCGTGGGAGCCGCAGCGGCGCCTGGCGATCCGACACCTCGGGTGGGTGTCCGGCGACGCCGAGCTCGTACTCACCGCCGAGGGCGGCTCGACCTACCTCTTCTGGCGCGAGAGCCTGAACCCGCCGCTGGGGCCGCTCGGGGCGCTGGGGCTGACCCTTCTGCGCCCGGTCATGGCCCGGGTCTTTCGGCGCGATCTCGACGTCCTCGCCGGTCTCGTGCGCGACGCGTGACCTGCGCACCGGATCGGTGCGGGGACCCGGCGCGCGTGTCGAGCAGCAGCGCGAGCTGCCGGGACTGCGCCACGAGGGTGCCGTCGCGCGCCCACAGGCGGCCGTCCTCCTCGAAGAAGCCGTCGCGCGACAGCGTCGAGGAGAACACGGCGAGATAGTGGTCGCCGGCCGCGGCCCCCGGCAGCGGCAGGGGCGCGCGCAGGTGCACCGTGAGGTCGAGCGTCGGAGCGATCAACCCTTCATCGCCGAGGATCGGGAACAGCGCCGGCGGGAACGCGTCCATGAAGGTGGTGATCGCGGCGGCGTCGGCGACCTCGGGCGGATCGGTGCGCAACCAGCCGCCGATCTCGGCACGCGGCGAGCGGCTGAACGGGGGATCGCCCACGCACCAGCGGATCTCGAAGTTGTCGAGGAAGGCGGGGCCGGCCCCCGGGGGTAGCCGTGGCACGTCCTCGGGCGGCGGCACCGGCGGTGGTTCGGCGACGTCGTAGGGGAGGTCGGAAAAGCCGGTCGATGCCGCCGCCAGGGCGAGGGCTATGAGCTCGTCGTCCTGGGTGACGCGCACCGACACGAACGCGCCCGAGCGCCCGATGCGCTCGGGCCGGGGCAGGATCCGCAGCGATCCGGGGGCCGGCGGACGCACGAAGTGCACGGTGAGTGAGCGCAGGGGCCGCTCGGGCGGCACGACCTCCTGCACGGCGCGCGTCACGACTCCGGCGATGAAACCGCCGTGGGCGCCGCGCGCCACGAGCCAGTGCTCGTGCACCGTAGCTTCGTAGGCGCCGCCGGGCACGGCCCGAAGAGCGGTGTCGGCCCGGTAGCCGCGCGCTACCTCGTTCACCGCGGCGTGCGACGCCGCGCGTCGGTAGGGTTGGTGGCGTGCATCGGCTCCTGTTCCGTGATCGGGGCACCATCGAGGCCGCCCGCGGTGGGGGCCGGCCACAGACTAGTGCCCGCGCGCCGGCGGGTTGAGCGATGGGTGACGACCTTCGCGAGTACCGGCGCAAGCGTGACCTCGCCGCGTCCGGCGAGCCCGGCGGCGGCAAGCGACGCGCGCGGGGACCGATCTTCGTGATCCAGAAGCACGACGCGTCCTCGCTGCATTACGACCTGCGCCTCGAAGCCGACGGCGTGCTCAAGTCGTGGGCGGTGCCCAAGGGGCCCTCGACCGACCCGCGCGACAAGCGTCTGGCGATGCGCACCGAGGACCATCCGCTCGACTACGCCGACTTCGAAGGCGTGATCCCCGAGGGCAACTACGGAGCCGGCACGGTGATCGTGTGGGACACCGGCGTGTACCGCAACACCACGACCGACCGCGACGGCAACGAGGTGCCGGTCGCCGAGGCGGTGCGGCGTGGTCACGTGAGCTTCGAGCTGCACGGGCGCAAGCTCACCGGCGGGTTCGCGCTCACCCGTACCGGTTCCGACGATCGCCGCTGGATCCTGATCAAGAAGCGCGACGAGGGCGCCGACGCCCGGCGCAACCCGACCTCGACCCAGCCCGAGTCGGTGCTGTCGGGGCGCACCAACCAAGACCTCGCCGACGCGGGGGAGTGAGGTGCCCGAGCTTCCCGAGATGCAGGCGCTCGCCGAGCGTCTCGACGCGGCCCTCGCCGGGCGCACCCTCGATGCGGCCGAGGCCCTGCAGTTCTCGGCGCTCAAGACCTACTCCCCGGGGCCCGGAGACGTCGCCGGGGCGCGCCTCGAACGGGTGTGGCGCCGGGGCAAGTACCTCGTCGCCGAGCTCGAGACGGCGCGTCTCGTGGTGCACCTGTCCCAGGGCGGGCGTATCGAAATCGAGGAGCCGCCTCGCAGCACGAGACCCAAGGGCGCCCTGGCCCGCTTCCGCTTCGGGCCCACCGGGGTGCTGCTGCGTGAGTACGGCACCCAGCGCAAGGCCGGGTGGTGGCTGCTGGCCCGGAGCGACGACGGGCCGCTGGAGGGCCTCGGCCCGGAACCCTTCGACGACGCCTTCGCCGCGCTGATCCTCGAGGGCGGCGACCGCCGCCCGCTGTACTCGATGCTGCGCGACCAGCGCACGGTGGCGGGTATCGGGCGCGGCTATACCGACGACTCCCTGCACGAGGCCCGCCTCGGTCCCTTCACCACCCTGGCCTCGCTCGACCGGCGGCAACGCGTCGCGCTGCTCGACGCGGTGCACGGGGTGCTCGAACGCGCCCTCGCCTCCGAGCGCCGCCGGCGCGGCGGGCTTCCGGCCAAGCTCGGGGACCGCTTCACCGTGCACGGGCGGGCCGGGCGGCCGTGCCCCCGCTGCGGCGACACTTTGCGGAGGGTGTCGTTCGAGTCCTACGAGCTCGTCTACTGCCCGGCGTGCCAGACCGGGGGCCGGGTGCTCGCCGACCGCCGCCTGTCGCGCCTGATCCGCTAGCCGAGCAGGTCCGCAGCCGCCCGGCGCACGCCGGGGGAGGTGCACACCGGCCCCGGGCGCCCGTGGGTCAGCCTGCACAGCGCGGCGGTGAGCTGGTCGGCGGACGCCACGATCGCCGCCCCGGCGCGCCCCCGTCCCTCGTGCACTGCCCGTGCCAGCTCGCCGAGGGTCGCCCCGTGCAGGAGCCCGGGGTCGTACTGGGCTCCGAGCAGCAGGAAGCGGTTGCCGAGGTCGAGGAACGGGGTCGCGCCCCCGGGGTCGAGCCGCCGCAGCAGGCGCGCTTGCTCGGCCGTCGGGCGGTCCAGCGGCTCGTAGCCGTCGCCGGCGGGCCGGTTGGTCTCGGTCTCGACCCCGGCGAAGCTCAGGTAGCGGCTGTGGTAGGTGACTCCGTGGAAGGAGAAGGTCGGGGTCCGGGGGAAGGCGTCGGTCGCCGAGGACTCCACCCGGGCGAGCCCGGAGAAGGACCCGAAGCGGCTCAGCGCCACGACCAGGGGCCAGCGCTCGGCGGCGCAGTAGGGACAGTATTCGGCCCCCACGTAGAGCACCGCCGGACGTCCGTGGCCGCGCAGCGGGGCGAGGCCCGCGGGCAGCGGACGGGGGGCCCGCACTCCGGCCGGGCGGTAGCGGTCGAGCACGCGCCCGGGCACCGTGGTGACGTCCCGCACCACGGTCGTGGGGGCAGCCGAGCGTGCCTCGGCCACCGGGGGCCCGCCCGCGAGC
>CADDZG010000120.1 GCA_902812355.1 Actinomycetota bacterium
CGTGGCGGCGAACCTCGAGCGCCACCGCGTGACCCTGGTGCGCGGCGAGGCGCGCCTGCGCGCAGGGCGCACGGTCGAGGTGCAGGGTCCGGACGGCACGCGCGTGCTGCGCGGCCGCACCGTGCTGCTGGCTCCGGGATCGGCACCGGTGCGACCGCCGGGTACCGCCCTCGAGGACCCCGACGTGCTCGACTCGGACGACATCGGGGGACTCACCCGCCCCTTTGGGTCGATAGCGGTGGTCGGCTCGGGCCCGATCGCGTGCGAGTACGCGTCGGTGTTCGCGGCGCTGGGGATCCACGTCACCCTCGTGTGCCGCGGCAAGCGTCTGCTGCACGTCGCCGATGCTGAGATCGCAGGCCAACTGGCGGCGATCTTCTCCGCCCTCGGGATCGAGATCCTCTTTGGCCGGGGCGTGACGGGGCTGCAGCGCCGGTCCGGACGCCCGGTCCTCGACCTCGCAGGCGGGGACCGCCTGCACGCCGACCGGGTCCTGATCGCCGCCGGCCGGCGTGGCAACGTCGACGGCATCGGCCTCGAGGAGGCCAGCGTGGAGGTGGACGCGCGCGGACGGATCGTGACCGGCCCGGACCTCGCCACCACCGCCCCCGGGATCTACGCCGCCGGCGACGTCCTCGGCCCCCCGGGCCTCGCGTCGGTGGCGATGGAGCAGGCGCGCGTGGCGATGTGCAAGGCCTTCGGCATCCCCCTCAAGGCCGCGGTCGACCCGCTGGTGCCCAACGCCGTCTACTGCGTGCCCGAGGTCGCGTGGGTCGGTCTCACCGAGGACGACGCCCAGCGCGCCGGGATCGACCACGTCGTGGGCCGCGCCCGCTTCGCCGCCAACGCCCGCGCGGTAATCGCCGGACACCCCGAGGGCATGGTCAAGGTCCTCGCCGACGCGGCCACCCGCAGGGTGATCGGGATGCACATCGTCGGCGACGAGGCGTCCGAGCTGATCCACGCCGGCCAGGCGGCGATGCGCGGCGGGGCCACGATCAACGATCTGATCGACACGGTCTTCAACGTCCCCACGCGCAGCGACCTGATCAAGTACGCGGCCTACGATGCGCTCACCGGGCTCGAGCGCCGGGCGGCGCGCTGACTCACCCCTCTTCGAGGGCGAAGGCGAGCGTCTCTTCGAGGCTCATCGCCTCGCCGCGCTCCCACAGGTCGACGAAGCGTTCCGGCCCGAGCGCGCTGCGGGCGGCCCGGGTGGCGGCCGCGACAGTGTCCTCCTCGTAGCTCGCCGGCGGGGTGTTGATCGAGCGTCGCAGCGAATCGGTCGCCCCCATCAACCGGGCGGCACGCTCGTGGCGTCCCTGCGCCACGGCCACCGCGGCGAGGTCGGCGAGGCAGTCCACGATGTCCCACACGCCGCCGAGCTCGTGCCACAGTCGCAGGCTGCGGGCGATCACCCGGGTGGCTGCGTCGTAGTCCCCCGCCTCTCGCTCGGCGACCCCGATGTTGAGCAGCAGCCGGGCCACCCCCTGCTGGTCCTCGGCCCGCTCGCACAGCCGCAGCGCCTCGTGCAGCAGCGGCAGGGCGTCCCGCCAGCGCCCGCGCAGTGTGAGCGCGACCCCGAGGTTGTTGAGCGCCTGAGACAGCCCGAGTTCGTCGTCGAGGGCGCGGAAGATGTCGCTGCTCAGCCGGTAGTGGCGCTCGGCCTCGTCGCCGTGGCCCTCGTTGAGGGCGAGGTTGCCCAGCTCCTTGTGGATCGTGGCCTCGAGGCGGCGGTCGCCGGCGGCGCGCGCGTCGTCGAGACCGGCTCGGTTGAGCTCGAGCGATCGATCGGTGGCGCCCACGGCGCGGGCGAAGGCCCCGGCGATCCAGCGCGCCTCGGCCCGTTGCGCCGGCGTGAGCTCGTCGGCGAGGTCGCACAGTGCCTCGGCCCAGCGCAGGCCCTCGCCGACGTGCGCGCGTGCCCACCACACCGGGTGCACGCAACGCAGGATCTCCAGCAGCGCCGGCGCGTCCCGCTGCTCGTACGTCCACGCCATCGCCGCCCCCAGGTTGGCGTGTTCGCGCTCGAGCACCTCGATCCAGTGCACCTGATCCGGCCCCCGCGCCCGCCCCTGCGCCCGCCGGCAGAGCTCGACGTAGTAGGCGGCATGGCGGGCGCACAGCTCGTCGCGCCTGCCGCTCTCCGCGAGGCGCTCGAGCGCGTAGCTGCGGATCACGCTCAGCATCGTGAAGTTGGCCTCGCCCTCCTCGGTGTCCTGCTGGCGCAAAAAGCTCTTGTCCACGAGGCTCCGCAGGCGGTCGAGCAGGTCGTCGTCGGAGCCGCACACCGCCTCGATCGCCTCGAGTGTGCGGCTCTCGATGAACACCGCGAGCTCGGCCAGCAGCCGGCGCTCGCCTGGCCCGAGCAGCTGGTAGCTCCAGTCGATCGTGCGCCGCAGGGTCTGCTGGCGGTCGGGGAGATCGCGGCTGCCCGACGTCAGCAGGGCGAGGGCGTCGCCCAGGCGCCGGGCCAGGGCCCGGGGGGGCAGGATCTTGATGCGTGCCGCGGCGAGCTCGATCGCCAGGGGCAGGCCGTCGAGCCGGCGGCAGATCGCGGCGACGTCGGGCGCGTTGTGCTCGTCGAGGGCGAAGTCCGAACGCGCCGCACGCGCCCGATCCACGAACAGCTGTACCGCCCCGCACGCGGCGATGCCGCCGGGGGAGACGCGCCCGCGGTCGGGGGGGACCTCCAGGGGAGGGACCTCGTGGTTGACCTCGCCGCGCAGGTTGAGCACGCTGCGGCTCGTCACCAGCGCGGTCACCTCCGGCGCCGCCGCGAGGAGGTGGGCGAGATCGTCCGCTGCGTCCAGGACCTGCTCGAAGTTGTCGAGCACGAGCAGCAGCTGGCGGCCGGTCAGCGCCGCCGCCACCGTGTCGCGCATGCTGCGTGCGCTCACCTCTTTGACCCCGAGGGCCCGGCCGATTCCGCTCAGCACCAGCAGGGGGTGCTGCACCGACGCCAGCGGCACGAACGCGACCCCGTCGCGGAAGTGTCCGGCGAGGCGGCCGGCAACCTCGACCGCGAGGCGGCTCTTGCCGATCCCGCCGGGGCCGGACAGCGTCAGTAGCCGTACCGAGGGATCGCGCAGGCGGCGCTCGATCGCGGCGACCTCGTCGTCGCGCCCGATCAGCGGGGTGGGCTGGGCCGGGACCACGCGATCGGCCGCCCCCAGGCTGCGCACCGGGGGGAAGCTCTCGGGCAGGTCGGGGTGGCACAGCTGGAAGAGGCGCTGGGGCAGGGGCAGGTCCTTGAGGCGGTGTGGCCCGAGGTCCAGCAGCCACGCTCCTTCCGGCAGCGAACCGGCGATGAGGTCCCGGGCGAGCTGGGACATCAGCACCTGGCCCCCGTGCGCGGCGCCGGCGATGCGGGCGGCCTCGTGCACCGGCAGGCCGGTGTAGCCGCCGTCGGGCGAGTAGGCGACCTCGCCGGTGTGCAGGCCCATGCGCACCCGCACCGGGGCATCGGGAGGCCACGCGTAGGCGTGTAGCCGCCGC
Organism: Actinomycetota bacterium; assembly: GCA_902812355.1. Lineage (GTDB taxonomy): Bacteria > Actinomycetota > CADDZG01 > CADDZG01 > WHSQ01 > CADDZG01. The sequence continues at coordinate 3,499 of CADDZG010000120.1, forward strand.
TGGCCCTCGAGCGCGGCCGCGGCGGCGTCGCTGGCCCGGGCGAAGGCGACGAAGAAGGAATCCCCCTCGGTGGACACCTCGGCGCCCTCGCAGGCGGTGAAGACCTCCCGCAGCAGGTCGCGATGCTGCTGCAGCACGAGGGGGTAGTCGGGGCCGAGCCGCAACAGCAGGCGGGTCGAGCCCTCGATGTCGGTGAACAGGAAGGTGACCGTGCCGGTCGGCAGCCGCACCTCGGTGGCGACCGGTGCGTCGTCCGGGGTTTCCCTAGCTGGTCGTTCCATCCCCCTCGCATCCCTCGGGGCCGGCCGTCGGCCGCCACCGGCATCGTATCCCGGGGGCCGGGACGGCGGCCAGGAGCTGGCTCATACTGGTAGCGGCCCCGCAGGCTCCGGGTCGCCCAAGATCGGGGTCGTACCATGGGACCAAGGATCGACAACCGAAGATGACCTCAGGGAACACAACAGCGAGCGAGAACCGTCCTGGACCCACCCCGGCCGCTGCGGCGCGGATCGGCGCGCCGCGCCCGCCGGGTTGAGGCCGTTCCCACCGCTGCCCTGAGGCGCCCGCGGGCCGGCCGTGCCGGCGCGCGGGCCGGCCGAAAGGAGCGACACGGACATGGTGATGGGGATCGTGGGGCTCATCATCGGTCTCGTCGCGGGCGTCATCGCCGGCTACTTCGTCCGCCGGGCGGTCGCCTCCCGGCAGGTCGCCTCCGCCGAAGCTCAGGCGCAGGCGCTCGTGTCCGAGGCGCGCCGGGAGGCCGAAGCGGTCAAGCGCGAGGCGCTCGTCGAGGCCAAGGATGAGGCCCTAAAGCTGCGCACCGAGGCCGAGGAGGAGCTCAAGCAACGGGCCGCCGAGGTGGCCCGCAAGGAGGAGCGCCTCGACCAGCGCGAGACGATGCTCGACAACCGGGTGTCGTCGCTCGATCGCAAGGAGCGCGCCATCGAGGAGCGGGAGCAGGAGCTGCAGCGCCGCCGCGAGGAGGTCGAGCGCCACGAACAGCGGGCGCGTGCCGAGCTCGAACGGGTCGCCGGCATGACCGCGGCAGACGCCAAGCACATGTTGATCGAGGACATCCAGGAGGAGGCCAAGCGCGACGCCATGGTGCTGGTGCGCGACGTCGAAGCCCAGGCCCGCGAGGAGGCCGACCGGCGGGCCCGCAAGATCCTCACCGGGGTGATGCAGCGGGTGGCGTCCGAGCTCACGACCGAGAGCACGGTCACCACCCTGACCCTGCCCAACGAGGACATGAAGGGCCGCATCATCGGCCGTGAGGGACGCAACATCCGGGCCTTCGAGGCCGCCACCGGCACCAACCTGATCATCGACGACACACCCGAGGCGGTGGTGCTGTCGTGCTTCGACCCGATCCGCCGCGAGATGGCCCGGCTGACGCTCGAGCGCCTGATCGCCGACGGGCGGATCCAGCCGGCGCGCATCGAGGAGATGTACGCCCGGGCCAAGGAGGAGGTCGAGCGCGAGATCCGCGAGGGCGGCGAGTGGGCGGTGCTCGAGGTCGGCATCACCAACATGCACCCCGAGCTGGTGCGGGTGCTGGGACGCCTCAAGTTCCGCACCTCCTACGGTCAGAACGTCCTCAAGCACGTGGTCGAAGCCGCCCACATCGCCGGGATGATCGCCGAGGAGCTCGGCGCCGACGTCGCGGTGGCCAAGCGGGCGACGCTGTTGCACGACATCGGCAAGGCGGTGACCCACGAGGTCGAGGGCAGTCACGCCCTGATCGGGGCCGAGATCGCCCGCCGCCTCAAGGAGAAGCCGGAGGTCGTGCACGGCATCGAGGCGCACCACAATGAGGTCGAGCCGCGCACGGTCGAGGCGGCGATCGTGCAGATCGCCGACGCGGTGTCCGGGGCCCGGCCGGGGGCCCGGCGCGAGACGCTGGAGACCTACGTCAAACGCCTCGAGCGCCTCGAGCAGATCGCCATGGAGTTCGAGGGCGTGGACAAGGTCTACGCGATGCAGGCCGGGCGCGAGGTGCGCATCATGGTCAAGCCCGACGTGGTCGACGACCTCAAGGCCGAAGTGATCGCCCGCGACGTCGCCAAGAAGGTCGAGGAGGAGCTGCAGTACCCGGGGCAGATCAAGATCATGGTGATCCGCGAGCTGCGGGCCTCGGCCACGGCCAAGTGACGGCGCGGCCGGTTCCCGGGAGCCCTAACCTGGTGGACGACATGACCCAGCCGACGTACTACATCCGCACCTTCGGGTGCCAGATGAACGAGCACGACTCCGAGCGCATGGCCGGGATGCTCGAGGCGTCGGGCTACCGCGCCGTCGATTCGCCCGAGGACGCCTCGGTGGTCGTGTTCAACACCTGCTGCGTGCGCGAGAACGCCGACGAGCGCCTCTACGGCAACCTCGGGCACATGAAGCGCCTCAAGCAGCAGCGCCCCGACCTGCGCATCGTGGTCGGGGGCTGCCTCGCCCAGAAGGACAAGCGGCTGATCCAGCAGCGCGCCCCGCACGTCGACGTCGTGCTCGGGACCCACAACCTCGCGAGCCTGCCGCGCCTGCTGGCCGAGGCCGAGCACGGCCCTGCCTTCGAGATCGTCGAGCAGACCGAGGTCTTCCCCTCGGCGTTGCCGTCCCGGCGCGCCTGCCCGTGGCACGCGTGGGTGTCGATCTCGATCGGCTGCAACAACTCGTGCACCTTCTGCATCGTCCCGGCGGTGCGCGGCCGCGAGCAGTCGCGCCGCATGGGCGACATCCTCGACGAGGTCCGGGCCCTGGTGGACGACGGTGTGATCGAGGTCACGCTGCTCGGCCAGAACGTCAACTCCTACGGGCGCGACCTCGGCGGGCATCCGCTGTTCGCCGAGCTGCTGTGGGCGCTCGACGAGGTGCCGGGGCTCGCCCGGGTGCGCTTCACGAGCCCCCATCCCAAGGACTTCCGGGCCGAGGTCGTGGAGGCGATGGCGGGGGCCGGGGTCGTGTGTGAGCACATCCACCTGCCGCTGCAGTCGGGCTCCGACAGCTGCCTGCGGCGCATGAAGCGTGCCTACACGCGCCGGCGCTACCTCGACAAGGTGGCGATGGTGCGCGACGCGATTCCCGGCGTCGCCATCACCACCGACATCATCGTCGGCTTCCCCGGCGAGACCGACGAGGAGTTCGCCGACACGATGTCGCTCGTGGCCGAGGTCGGATACGACGCCGCCTACACCTTCAGGTACTCGCCGCGGCCGGGGACCGCGGCCGCGGCGATGGACGACCAGGTGCCGCCCGAGGTGACCCAGGAGCGCTTCGACGCGCTCGTGGCCCTGCAGGAGGAGATCTCGCTGCAGCGCAACCGCGCCCTCGTGGGCACCGTGCAGGAGGTCCTGGTCGAGGGCCCGTCGCGCAAGGATCCGGCGCGGCTCACCGGGCGCACCCGCACCAACAAGCTGGTCCACTTCTCCGACAACGCCGCCGAGGGCTCGCTGGTACCGGTGCGGATAACCGGAGCCCACCCACACCACCTCGACGGGGAGGCCGTGGGACCGGGGCGTGGCGGCACCCGCCGCCTGAGCCTCCCGGTGCTCGGCAGCTGCCCGGGCTGAACGTCGCAACGCGGTGACCGACGTGCGGGCGGCGGTGGTGCCGCATGCGCCGTTGCTGGTCGAGGGCGTGTCGGGCGTGTCCGAGCAGCCCGCCGCGGTGGCCCTGCGCCGGGCCTGCTCGCAGCTGGCGCCGGCCGGGTCCCCGCTTGTGATCGTGTCCCCCCACGGCGAGCGCGCCGCGGTCTACGCCACCCCGGCCGGCGACCTGC
>CADDZG010000121.1 GCA_902812355.1 Actinomycetota bacterium
GTGCCAGTAGGCGGCGCCGATCGCCACCGCCCCGATCACCAGCAGGGCGACGCCGATCCGGGCCAACTGGTAGGTCCACGGCTCGGGGGGAGCGGGGGTCGGGCCGATCCCCGGCGACGCCTGGGCGAGGGGCTGGACGACGGCGAGCACCGGGCCCGCGGCCAGCACCACGAGCAGCAGCGAGCCGGACAGCGTGGTCACCAACCGTCGCGCCAAGGCTCCTCCCCGTGCGGGCGTGCGTCGGCGCCAGGATACCCGGCCGCCCCGCCCGCGGCGGGCCGGGCCGATCCCGCGGGGGTCAGGCGGATCCCGTGGCGGGTTTGCGACCGCGCAGACGGGGGATGCGCATCTCCGCGTGCGCCCAGCAGCGGTCGCGCTTGTTGTAGGTCGACAGCCGGGTTTCGCAGCCGGGATGGCTGCACACCCGTCCCTTGCCGTAGGTACGAGAGGCTCTCGGTAGCCCGGTGGGGCGCTCGCCTCGGATGGCGTTCTGGTTGGCCATGCTCGCTCCTTCCGGGGGGCTCGACTACGGGAGCTCGGCCGGCGGCTCCGCACTTTCGGGCGCCTCTTCGTCCACTATTCGGTTGGACGCTTCCGCACGGTTTGGGGTTCCCTAGCCACATGCGTCGCCCCCGGCAGGACAGCGGCGCGCGCGCCCCCCGGCGCGCGCGCGAAGCGCGGGCGCGGCTGCCCCAGTAATCGGCGACCTGCCGGACCGGGTCGGCGATGACCTCGCTCGTGTCCGGCACCGTGCTGGCGGCGATGGATCACCGGCTCCACCAGATCGAGGGGCTGTTCATCCTGATACCGGTGTCGCTGGGCATGCGCGGCAACATCTTCGGCGCCCTCTCCGCCCGCCTCGGTACCGCGATCCACTCGGGCCTCTTCGAAGTGACGCGGCGCCGCAGCGGCGTGCTCTACCAGAACGTCTACTCGACCACCGCGCTGACGGTCGGCACCGCGGTGGCCGCGGCCGTGCTGGCCAAGGGTTCGGCCGCCGCGGTCGGCCAGAGCACCGTGCCGGTGTGGGACTTCATCGTGATCTCGCTGGTGGGGGCGCTGCTGTCCTCGGGCTTCGTGCTCGGTTTCACCGTGTTGCTGTCGGTGCAGTCCTTCCGGCGCGGCTGGGACCTTGACTCGGTCGGCGCCGTGCTCGTCACCGTGGTCGGCGACATCGTCACGTTGCCCTGCATCCTGGTGGCGACGTTCCTGTCGGGATTGCACTACGTCACCCTGGGGCTCGGCATCCTGTTCCTGCTGATCGGGATCGCCGCCACCGTGGGGGGCATGGCCACGGGCAACCTGCTGGCCCGTCGCATAGTGCGCGAGAGCTTCCCTGTGCTCGTGCTCGCCGCGCTGCTCGACGTCCTCGCCGGCGTCGTGGTGCAGCCGCGCGTGCAAGGCCTGTTCAGGACGTTCCCCGCGTTCCTCGTGTTCCTGCCCGGCTTCCTCGAGAACACCGGGGCCCTGGGCTCGATACTCGCCGCCCGCCTCGGCAGCAAGCTGCATCTCGGGGCCATCCGGCCTCGGGTGCGGCCCGACGCGGTGGCGCTGCTGGACGGCACGATCGTCGCCCTGCTCGGCGCGTTCATCTACGTTCTGTCGGCGGTGACGTCCCTGGTGGTGGCGGGGGCGGAAGGCAAGACGGCTCCCTCGGTGGGGCTCTTCCTCGCGGTCTGCCTGCTGGCCGGGGCGCTCGCGCTGGGGTGCGCTGCGGCGATCGGCTACTACGCGGCAATCGCCACCTACCGCTTCGGCCTCGACCCCGACAACCACACGATCCCGCTGGTCACGAGCGGCATGGACCTGATCGGCGTGATCTGTCTGGTCGTAGCCCTGGTCGCACTGGGGGTGACGTGAAGCCGGCAGGGGCGGTGCAGGGCGGGGTCACATCGGTGATACTTGGGGGCGGGTGATGGACCGAGTGGATCCGGACGGCCCGCATACCGTCAAGGAACTCCTGTCCGAGATCAAAGACATCTCGGAGCTCATGGTCGATGCGGCCTACGCCGCGGTGTTCTTCTCCGACATCGACCTCGCCAGGGAGGTCGCGCGCCTCGAGGAGCGCATGTTCGACCACCTGCGCGACCTGCGCAAGCTCAGCATCCTCGCCGCCCGCAGCCCCGAGGACGCCGAGCACATGGCGGGCGTGCTCGAGCTCGCTTCGGCGGTCGAGAAGATCGGCGACGCGGCCGAGGACATCGCCAGGGTGGTCTCCTCCGGGCTCGGGATAATCGACGATCTGCGCCAGGACCTGCGCCACGCCGACGAGATCGTCACCCGGATCAAGGTGCGTGAGGGCGCTCCGGCGATCGGACAGAGCCTGCGCGACCTCGCCATGCCCACCGAGATCGGGATGTGGGTCCTGGCGACCCGGCGGGACCGCGACTGGGACCTCTTCCCCGGCCCCGACTACATCGTGTCCGAGGGCGACGTCCTCCTGGTCAAGGGCCCCGAGGACGGCATCAACCTGGCACGCGAGCTCATGGGGGCACCGTCGCTGCCCGAGCCGCCGGAGGAGGACCTCCCCGAGGTCGTCCTGTCGGACCTCGAGCGCGCCGTCGATCTGCTCGTCGAGATGAAGAACTCGGCCGAGGTCGCGGTCGGACTCGCTTACTCCGCCCTGCTGTTCAACGACCAGGCGCTGGCGGCCCAGGTTGCCAACCTCGAGGCTCGCTCCGACGCGGTCCACGACGAGCTCGAGTCCTGGGTGCTGCGCAGCGCCCAGGAGGCGCGCAACCCCGACGATCTGCGGGGCCTCATACGGCTCGCCCACGCGTCCGAGATGATCTTCGACTCGGCGCGGGAGATGACCCGCATGGTCGAGGCCGGCGAGGAACTCCACCCGGTGATCGCGGCCGCCCTGGTCGAGTCCGACGAGGTCGGCTACGAGACCGTGGTCGGCGCAGGCTCCCAGGCCGACGGCCGCTCGATCGCGGAGCTGTCGGTCGAAACCGAGACCGGCATGTTCATCCTCGCCGTGCAGCGGGGACGGCGGTGGACGTACCGCCCCAAACCGTCGTTCGTGCTGCGCGCCGGCGACCGGGTGGTGGCGATCGGGCCCGACGACGGCGGCGAGGAGCTGGACGCGCTGGTGGGGGCCCAGCGCGAGCTGGCCGAAGCCTGAGGGCAGCCGCAGCCGGCCCGAGCGCGGCGCCCGGCAGGGACTGGAGGCGGCTCGGAGCGGGCATACTGCCACCGTGGCCCGCAAACGCAAGGACGCCGGCAACCAGACGATCTTCCACACGATCGGTGCGGTCATCGCCGGGATGCTGGCGGTCAAGCTCGCCGACTACGTCGTCACCACCGCGTGGCGGCTGGTGACGCGCGAGGAGCCTCCCCAGGCCGACGAGCCCGCGCCGCTGGGCAAGAAGGCCGCGTGGGTGGCGCTCGCCGGCGCGGCCACGGGCGCGGCGCGCCAGGTCGCCCGGGACTGGGTCAAGCCCCCGGGCGTCCCGGGAGGCTGAGCGCGTCCCGCTCCTCCGCCTGGGACCTCGTCATCTTCGACAACGATGGCGTCCTCGTCGACAGCGAACCCCTGGCGGTGGCGACCGACGTCGAGGTGCTCGGAGCCCTGGGAGTCGATTTCACCCCGGAGGAGATCGAGCGCGACTTCAGGGGGCATGCCCTCGCCGACCTGCTGGAGGAAGCGCAGCGCCGTCTCGGCCGGGACCTGCCGCCGGACACCCGGAGCCGCCTCGAGGATCGCCTCCTGGAGCGCTTCGAGACCGAGCTGTCCCCCACCCCCGGGATCCGGGACGTGCTCGAGGGCCTGCGGGTGCAGGCGTGCGTGGCCTCCAGCGGCACCCGGCGGCGGATCGAGGCCGCCCTGCGCGTCACCGGGCTCGCCTGCTACTTCGACGATCGGATCTTCAGCGCCGACGAGGTGCAGCGGGGCAAGCCGGCCCCCGACCTCTTCCTGCACGCGGCGCGTGCGCTGGGTGTCCCGGCGCAGCGCTGCCTGGTGATCGAGGACTCCGCCGCTGGCGTCGCTGCGGCGCGCGCCGCGGGCATGACGGTGTTCGCTTACTCCCCACACGGCGCCGCCTCGCCGGATGCCGATCGCACGTTCGCCTCGATGCGGGCCCTCACCGAGCTACTCGGCCCGGCGTGGGCACCCCCACCCGGCGCGCCCTGCGATCCGGCTTTTGGCCCAGGCTGAGGGCCTGCCCTCAGGCGATGCGGCGCAACACTCTGCCCCGCTCGTCGACCTCGACCGCGTAGGGCACCACGGTCACGTGGTAGCGGCGGGCGAGATCCGGGTGGCGGGCGACGTCTACCGATACGAGTTGCCGCCCATCCCGGCGCAGCCGCCGCTCGAGCTCCTTGCAGCCGCTGCACAAGGGATGCGTGAAGCCGATTACCGCAGGACCGCGTACCCCGAACGCGTCGAGGTCGACGCGCGCAGCGGCTCCGGGACGGACGCCCCGCAACCTGGCCATGACGCGGTACGCCTCGCAGCCCAGGCACAGCCCGGTGGCCGCCGCCAGGGCCGCGAGGGCCACCACCAGGGCCCCCAGCACCACACCCACGGCCCAGGCACCGGCGGCGAACGCCGCGGTGGCGGCTGCGAGGAAGGTCGCCCCGACGACGTTGGCGAAGCGGACCGGGCGGGCATCCTCGACCGGGCCCTCCCCCAACCGGGGCTGAACCAGCTCGAAGTAGGCGAGGCACGGCAGGCAATAGCGACGTCCGAAAGCTAGGCCCACGATCAACTGCAGCGCCAGCAGCCCGAGCAGCCACCAGGCCCCGGTGATCAGAGCGATCGCTCCGACCAAGGCCACGGTGCCCTGGTTGAAGCGCGGCGCCCGGGCGTCGATCACGTCGGTGTCGACGTAGGGGTCGGCCGTGCGTACGTGGGTCATGCCTCCTCCCGGTTTTCGTCCTATTAAGAACGGAATAAAAGTACAACGCGGTGGGACCTCGAACGCGCCCGGACCCCGCTCGGAGCGGGGTCCGGGGCCGCCGAGAGACCTGCCGGGGGGTCCAGACCGGCAGGTTCGGGTGGGTCAGCCGCCGGGGGCAGGGCAGCTGCTCCGGTATGTGCAGTCGTTGAAGGACCGCCGGCGGGGGCCGGGGTCCGAGGGCGTGGCGACCACCGTGTCGCCGCTCACCAGACGGACCTTCTCGCTGCGGACGAGGTGAGCGGGGACGCCGTCGACCCGCGCCGCGCTGAAGCGCACGGTGCCGAGGTCGGGCATGGCAGCGACCCCGGCTCCGCCGCTGCCGACCACGACAGGGGTCTCCTCGATCCACTCCGCGGTGGCGTGGGTCGACGCGTAGGGCACCGTGGTCGTGAACGTCTTGCCGGTAGTCACGTTGTGCAGGACGATGCGCCACAGCTCGGAGCCGGCCACGACCTCGCCGATGCGCACGTGGACGTGATCGCCGGGATGGATCGGAACGGTGGAGATCGTCACGCTGGGGGCCGGGATCACCTCCCACCACGCGTAATACCTCGCCCGGCCCGAGGCAGCGACGTCCTGGGACGTGCCGGCCTGGATCAGGGTGGCGTCGGTGAGCGTGCACCCGGCGTCGATGCAGCCGCCGCCGATACCCAGCCACGTCGCCGAGTACTCGGCCTCGCCGGCGCGGTGTTGGGTGGCCTTGGGCACGACCCACCCACCGGCTATCGAGTGGAACTGCTCGCCGCCCTTCTCCAGCGTTCCCTGGTTGTAGCCGGACCAGTTGCTCGATCGGTTCGCCCCCACGACCGCGATCGGGGCATGCGAACGAGCCGCGTGGGTGCCGCGCCCGGCGGCCGCGGCCGATGCGCCGGCCCACGCCAGCGCGATGAGCGCGATGCCGGCCACCAACCGGGATCGCACTTCTTGCCCCCCTTCCACGCGCCCCGGGGACGCGCCCACCGGTCGGAGCCGCCCCCGCCCGGGCCCTCGCCCGGAGCCGCAGGTTTCGGCGCCGTCCGCCGGTTCTCCTGCCTCCCGGACGGGTGACGCTACGACCCGTCCGGGTAGGCGCGGCCGGTCAGACGGTAGGGGGTTGCTCGATCAACGTGAAGGCGACCTGGCCGCCCTCGACCGAGGCATCCAGCACCTTGTCCTCGAGCACCGGGGCGAGCTCCTGGTCGATGAACAGCCGGGCCCCCTGCTCCTCGACCACCTGGTCCGAGGGGGTCGGTCCCTCGGTAAGGCTGAGCGTGATCGGTGCCGGCTCCCCCGGCTCGGCGACGCCAGGTGCGAGCTTGAGCCCGGCACCCTCGGGAGCCTCGGGCTGGTCCACGAGGAGGCGGATCGCCTCGGCGGCATCGGGGGTCATCGTGAGCATGTCATCACCCACCTCGTCTAGGGCCGGCCGGACCGCGCCGGCTCTGCGTGTACACGCGCGCCTACCCGTGCACGCCGCCGCGAAACCGTCCCCCGACGGCGGTAGATTACTCGCTGCAAGCACAACGAGCGGGTGCGGAAGGGGAACTCCGGTGTGAGGCCGGGGCGGTCCCGCCGCTGTATCCGGGAACGAAAGCCGCACGAGCCACTGGGGCGCAGCCCCGGGAAGGGCGGCCGTAGGGAGCCCGGGAGCCAGAACACCCAACCGCACCCGAGGTCCGGCAGCGGCACCGCGGGGACGGGAGCCACCTCCTTGCCTGCGGTCCGCAGGAAGGAGGTTGGCGTGGGCTCCACTCCGCTGCACCGGGTGCGCGTCGCCGCACCCCTCGCCGCCGTGGCGGCGCTCCTGCTGGGGCTCGGCGTCGTCGTCGCCGCACCGCACCCGCGACCCGCATGCGCGGCGTCGCCGCATGCGGGCCTGGTGGTCGACACCGGCCCCCACACCTACCGCTACTGCGTGTCCGTGCCCCGCTCGGGGGTGAGCGGGACCGATCTCCTGCACCTCGCCGCGCAGCGCTCCGGGCTCACCTACGACCTCGGCTACGGGGGTAAGGCGGTGTGCGCGCTGCACGGTGTTGGGCCCGGCGGCGAGCACTGCTTCGCCGCCGGCAAGCCCTACTGGGCCTACTGGCACCTCTCCGGCAACACCTGGAAAGTGTCACAGGTCGGCCCGGCCTCGGATCGCATCCGCCCGGGTGAGGTCGTGGGATGGTCGTGGGGTAAGGGCGGCTCCAACCCCGCGAGCCACGCCCGGCCCCCGGTCTTGTCCCTGGCGCAAGTGTGCCGCCACGCCTCGGCCGCCGGCGCGGTCCGGCCGGCCCTAGACGAGGTGGGTGATGACATGCTCACGATGACCCCCGATGCCGCCGAGGCGATCCGCCTCCTCGTGGACCAGCCCGAGGCTCCCGAGGG
>CADDZG010000122.1 GCA_902812355.1 Actinomycetota bacterium
ACGTGCTGGACGCCTACGACGCGGCGGGCCGCGAGCGCTCGGCCCTCGGCATGCCGGCGTCGGACGTGTGGGGGCCGGGCCCCGACACCTACCTCGGTGCCGACTACGCCCACGGCGAGATCCTCTCCTCGCGAGACACCGGCGCCCACGCCGTCGTCCGCCGCTTCGCCCGCGCCTTCGAGCGGGTCGGCGGGGTCGCCGGCCCCCGGGGGCTGCCGACGTCCGGCCGCAGCGGCGGCCCAGACCTGCCCGAGGGGGGTAAGGCCCAGGCCTTCCGCCACGGCACGGTGTACCTCAACCCGCACGACGACGCCGTGCACGTGCTGTGGGGCCGTATCGACGCGCGTTATGCCCGGATCGGGCGTGCGTCGTCGGCGTGCGGCTACCCGGTGGCGGACGAGAGCGAGCACGACGGGGTGCAGAGCGCAACCTTCGAGCACGGCACGATCGTGCACGACGCCACAGGGACCACCGTGTCCTGCTCGGGCTGAGACAGCGGTCTGCCGTTGGCGGGGGCCGGCAGGCAGGCCACTACACTGCCCTCATGCGCACGGACCAGCATGCGGCGCACGTCGCAGTCGCCGGCCATGGCGCCGGCGTGGGGTGGTCGCTCGGGCTGCTCGTGGTGTCGGTCGCCTTCGCCGTGGTGGCCCAGGTGATGCTCAAGGCGGGCATGAACGCGGTCGGGCGGATCGGCATCGGAGGGCTGAGCGCGCCGCGCGCGGTCGTGATGGCGGTGGCGACCGAGCCGCGCATCTGGGCGGGGCTCGCGCTCTACGGTGTCTCGGCGCTGTTCTGGCTCGTGGTGCTGTCGCGCATACCGCTGTCGGTTGCCTATCCGTTCGTCGGCATGTCCTACATCGTGGTCGTGGCGTCGGCCCGGCTGTTCCTCGGCGAGCACGTCCCGTTGCTGCGCTGGGTCGGTGTAGCGGTGGTCGCCGCCGGCATCGTGCTCGTGGGGCTGTCCTTCCGGCGCCTGACGGGTTGAGGGTGGGAGGTCCCGCAGCGGCCCCCCGCGTCGCCGCCGGAGGGTATCGCCGCCGGCCGAGCCGGGAAAGCCGCCGGTGAAGGCGTTGATCCTCGTGGGTGGGTTCGGGACCCGCCTGCGCCCCCTCACCTACACGCGGCCCAAGCCGCTGTTGCCGGTCGCCAACCGCAGCCACGTCGAGCACCTGATCGCCCTGCTGGCGCGCCACGGCGTCGACGACGTCACCCTGTTGACCTCCTACATGGCCGAGGCGTTCGCCGGGGTGCGGTCGTGGGCCGAGGCGCGCGGCCTGCGGGTCTCGGTGGCGGTGGAGGACGAGCCGCTGGGCACGGCGGGGGCGGTGCGCAACGCGGGCGACGTCGGCACCGAGCCCTTCTTCGTGGTGAACGGCGACGTGCTCACGGACGCCGACCTCTCCCGGCTGGTGGACCTGCACCGCAGGGCCCGGGCCCGGGCAACCCTGCTGCTCAAGCGGGTCGGCGACCCCTCGGCCTACGGGGTCGTGCCGACCGATCCCGAGGGCCGGGTGCTCGGCTTCATCGAGAAGCCCGAGCCCGGCACGGCCCCGACCGACGCGATCAACGCCGGTGTCTACGTCTTCGAACCGGACGTGTTGGAGAGGATCCCCGAAGGCCGGGCGATGTCGGCCGAGCGGGAGCTCTTCCCGGCGCTGGCGGCCGACGGCGTCCTGTACGCCACCGCGCTGGGCGACTACTGGATAGACATCGGAACCCCGGCGACGTACCTGCAGGCGAACCTCGACGCGCTGTCGGGTGCCTTCCGGACCGATGCGGTGCCGGCTCCGGGCCCGGACGCGGTCGTTGCCGGGGAAGGGTCTTTGCTGGCCCCCGACGCACGGATATCCTCGGCGTGCCTCGGTGCGGGTTGCCGTGTCGGTCCCGGAGCCGAGGTCACGAGATGCGTCCTGCTACCCGGCGCGACCGTCGAGGCGGGTGCCAGCGTCGTCGACTCGATCCTCGGCGAGGGCGCATTCGTAGCCGGCGGCTGCGCCCTCAGCGGGGCGGTGCTTGCCGACGGAGACAGGGCCGGAGACCGAAGCGGAGGTAGCAGGTGATCGTCGTTACCGGGGCGGCCGGGTTCATCGGTTCCCACGTCGTCGACCTCCTCGTCGCCGAGGGCGAAGAGGTGCTGGCGATAGACGACCTGTCGTCCGGCAGGCTCGCCAACCTCGCCGATGCGCGGTCGCGGGGGCCCGGCAAGGTCACCTTCCACCGCGCCGACATCACCTCGAGCACGGTCGCCGAGCTGATCCAGCGCCACCGGCCCGAGGCGATCCTCCACCTCGCCGCCCAGGTCGATGTGCGCCGGTCGATAGCCGACCCCCTGCACGATGCCATGGTCAACGTCATCGGAACCCTCAACGTGGTCGAAGCCGCGGTGCGCAGCGGCGTCTCCCGCTTCGTCTTCACCTCCTCGGGCGGATGCATCTACGGCGAACCTTCCGGGGACCGCCTGCCGGTGACCGAAGACCAGGTCTTCTCGCCGGAGGCGATGCCGGAGTCGCCCTACGGCGTGTCCAAGAAGGTGATGCTCGACTACCTGCGCTACTACCGTGCCGTGCAGGGCCTCGATTACGTCGCTCTGGCGCTGTCCAACGTCTACGGACCGCGCCAGGAGCCGGCGTCCGAGGTCGGGCTGGAGGGGCAGGTGGTCGCGATCTTCTGCCGCAGGATGCTGGCCGGCCGGTCGTGCACGATCTACGGCGACGGCACCCAGACGCGCGACTTCGCCTACGTCGAGGACGTGGCGGCGGCGTTCGCGGCGGCGCGCCACAAGGGCGCGGGCGAGCTCGTCAACATCGGCACCGGGCGGGAGGTCTCGGTCAACGAGCTCCACGCGCAGCTGGCGCAGCGGATCGACGGCGCGGTCGAACCCCACTACGCCCCGGCCCGCCCCGGGGAGCTGCAGCGGAGCGTGCTCGACATCTCCAAGGCCGCCGAGGTCCTCGGCTGGCGGCCGCGGGTGAGCCTCGAGGAGGGCCTGGACCGCACGGTCGCATGGTTTGCCGCTCATCCGGGGTGAGCGCGGTCAGCGGAAGAGGTCGTTCTCCGGCGACCGCACCAGCGCGCGGGCGTCGCCCGGCCCCCGTCGCACGGGTGCGCCCTTGACGATCGCCGCGCACACCCCCGAGGACTTCCCCATGACGATCTCTGCGGCTCCGGCGAGCTCGTCGGCGACGGCGATGCGCGTGGCCTCGAGCGTGCGTCCGTGCATGTCGGTCTCGCCCCGGTGGTCGAGGAACGGGTCCATGCCTGCGACCCCGATCGCGACGTTGGTCTGACCCTCACGCCACGCTCGGCCGAAGGTGTCGCTGACGATCACCGCCACCTCCTTGCCGGTGAGGCGGGCGAGCCGCGTGCGCAGCCGTCGGGCCGAGAGGTCGGGGTCGAGCGGCAGCAGCACGACGTTGTCTCCGGGGACGTTGGACGCGTCCACGCCGGCGTTGGCGCACACGAACCCGTGACGCGTCACCGCGATGATCATGTCGCCGCGCCTTCGCAGCACCTCGGTGGATTCGGCCAGCGCGACCTTGCGTCTGTCGCCGGTCGGAGCCACGCGTCCCTCGGCCTTGGATACGACCTTGTGGGCCACCACCAGCACGTCTCCGGCCTCGAGGTCGTCGCCCGCGGCACGCGCCAGCAGCGCGGCGAGGTCGTCGCCGGGGCGGACCTCGGGGACCCCTGCCACCGGCAGGATCCGCAACCCGGCCGGCGCGTTCACCGCAGCAGCGCCTCGGCGAGCGCGGCCGAGGCGCGCTCGTCGGTCATCACCGTGGCGGTGACCAGCGCGGTGGGCCCGAGCGCCTCGACCTTGGATGCCTGCGCCGCGTCGGCATGGTCGAGCACGAACACGTCGCAGAGGTCGGAGTAGAGGGACGCGACGCCCGCCGCGTCGGCCTCGTAGCCGAGGTCGGCGAGGAGGCGGTCGGCCGGTCCCTTGAGGGCCCGCCCGGCGACGAGCGGGCTGACCGCGACGACGCGAGGGTGGCGGCGCAGGGCGTCCCGCACCCCCGGCAGAGCGAGGATCGGACCGATCGACAGCAGCGGGTTGGAGGGGCACAGGACGACCACGTCGGCGTCGGTCACCGCCTCGATCACGCCCGGCGCCGGGCGCGCTCCGGCGATGCCGGCGAGCAGGACCTCCGAGACCCGGGGACGGTGACGCTCGCGCACGAAGTAGTCCTGGAAGTCGAGCACCCTCCCATCGCCGAGGGACAGGCGGGTGCGCACCTCGTCGTCGGTCATCGGCAGGATGCGGGTGGGGACGCCGAGGGCCGCGGCGATGCCGGCGGTGATGCGGCTGAGGGGCACGCCGGCGCGCAGCTGCGCGGTGCGGTGCAGGCAGGTGGCGAGGTCGCGGTCGCCGAGACGGAACCACGCCGAGGTCCCGAGGCGCTCGAGCGTGCCGACCACCGTGTGCGAGTCCCCGGCGATGCCGAAGCCCTGCTCGGTGTCGGCTATGCCGGCGAGCCAGTAGGTGACGATGTCGACATCGGGGCACACGCGCACCCCGTAGATGTCGGCGTCGTCTCCGGTGTTGACGACGGCCGTGAGGTCGCCCGGGTCGAGCACCCGCTGCAGCCCGACCAACAGCTTGGCTCCCCCGACGCCCCCGGCGAGCGCGGTGACGTGCATGGCGAGGGCAAGCATAGGGGGCGGCGCCGCCCCGTCCCGCGCACCTGCGGCCTGTGACGAGGTGGATACGGTACAGGCGGGGCGTGGTAGTAGCCTCTCGCCCATGACCCAGCTGCGTGATCTCGCGGGGCGCGCCGCGTCGGGCCGTCGCCTCGCGGACGAGGATGCGAGGACGCTCGGCCGCCTGGCTCCCCAAGACCCGGCCACGGTGATCGCCGCCGCCCGGTCCCTGCGCGACGACACGTGGGGGCCGCGCGTCGCCTACTCGCGCAAGGTGTTCATCCCCCTCACCAAGCTGTGCCGCGATTCGTGCGGCTACTGCACCTTTGCCCATCCACCCGAGCCCGGCCGGCGCGCCTTCATGACGCTGGACGAGGTCGTCGCCGTCGCCCGGGTGGGGGAGCGCGCCGGTTGCAAGGAGGCGCTGTTCACCCTCGGAGAGAGGCCCGAGCGCAAATACCGGGTGGCACGCGAAGAGCTCGAGGCGATGGGCTACGCGACGACGATCGACTACCTGCGTGCCGCCTGTGCCGCGGTGCTCGAACACACCTCGCTGCTGCCTCACACCAACCCCGGCACCGTGAGCCTCGACGAGGCCATGGCGCTGAGGGACGTCTCGGTGAGCCAGGGCATGATGCTCGAGACCACCTCGGAGAGGCTGCTGCGGCGGGGGATGGCCCACTTCGGTGCGCCCGACAAGAAGCCCCGCAAGCGCCTGGACACCCTCGAGGCCGCGGGGCGCGCCCGGGTGCCCTTCACCACGGGGATCCTGGTGGGCATCGGCGAGACCCTCGAGGAACGAGTCGACGCGTTGTTGGCGATCCGTGCGGCGCACGAACGCTACGGCCACATCCAGGAGGTCATCGTCCAGAACTTCCGGGCCAAGCCGGGCACGGCGATGGCCGCTCACCCCGAGCCCGGCGTCGACGACATGTGTCTGGCGATCGCCCTGGCGCGGCTGATCCTGCCGGCGGAGATCGCGGTGCAGGCGCCCCCGAACCTCACCCCGAACGAGTACGGCGCGTACCTCGACGCAGGGCTGTCGGACTGGGGCGGCATCTCGCCGGTGACCCCGGACCACGTCAACCCGGAGCGCCCGTGGCCGCAGCTCGACGAGCTCCGGGAGGTCACCGAGGGCCGCGGCATGGTGCTGCTCGAGCGTCTCGCGGTGTACCCGCGCTACATCTGCGGACCCGCCGCCCTGCAGACGTGGATCGCTCCGGGGCTGCGAGGCCGGGTGCTCGACGACAGCGACGCCGAGGGCTACCGGCGGGACCACGACTGGTACTCGGGTGCCGACGTCGACCCCCCGGCAAGCGCCTACCGGGCGATCGAAGCCGGGCAGGTGGGGGCCTACCGCGTCCCGGGCCGGCTGCAGCGCCGGCCGCTGGTGCGGGCGCTCGCCCGGGCCGAGGACGGTGCCGAGCTGTCCGAGCAGGAACTGACGCTTCTGCTGACGGCGCGCGGCGCCGAGGCGGAGCGCGTCTACGCGGTGGCGGACTCGTTGCGCCGCAGCGCGGTCGGCGACGAGGTCACCTATGTCGTCAACCGCAACATCAACTACACCAACATGTGCTACTTCCGTTGTGGGTTCTGCGCCTTCTCCAAGGGCCCGCGCTCGCTCAACCTCCGGGGCGAGCCCTACCTGCTGCCGCCCGAGGAGGTCGCCCGGCGCGCCGTCGAAGCGCGTGAGCGCGGGGCGACCGAGGTGTGCATGCAGGGAGGGATCCACGGATCGTTCACCGGCGATCACTACGTCGCCTATCTGCGAGCGGTCAAGGACGCGGTGCCCGACATGCACGTGCATGCCTTCACCGCGCTCGAGGTCTTCCAGGGGGCTCGCACCCTCGGGGTGCCGGTGCGCGACTTCCTCGAGCGGCTGCGCGACAACGGTCTGTCGACCCTGCCGGGGACCGCGGCCGAGATCCTCGACGACGAGGTGCGGGCGATCATCTGCCCGGACAAGATCGACACGCAGCAGTGGGTGGAGGTGCACCGCATCGCGCACGAGGTCGGACTGCGTAGCAACGCCACGATCATGTTCGGCACGGTCGAGGGCCCGGACAGCTGGGCGCGTCATCTCGGCGTGGTTCGGTTGCTGCAGAAGAGCCTGCGCTCCGACGGCCACGCCGGGTTGTTCGAGTTCGTGCCCCTGCCGTTCGTGCACATGGGCGCCCCGATCTACCTCAAGGGCAAGGCGCGCCGGGGGCCGACCTTCGAAGAGGCCCTCAAGCTGCACGCGGTGGCCCGCATCGCGCTCAACGGGCTGATCGACAACATCCAGGTGTCGTGGGTCAAGATGGGTGTGGAGGGGGCCAAGCTCGCGCTCCAGGCCGGATGCAACGACCTCGGCGGCACGCTGATGGACGAGAACATCTCGCGCGCTGCGGGGGCCCGGCACGGCCAGGAGCTCGGACCCGCGGAGATGGAACGCCTGATCCGCTCGATCGGGCGCGTGCCGCGCCGTCGGACCACCCTGTACGACACCGTTCCCGCGTGATGGACCGCCACCCGCCCTCCCCGGAGCGGCCGTTGCGCCCGCGCCTGCCCGGCCGCCGGCGCGGGCCGGTCCCACCGGGCGG
>CADDZG010000123.1 GCA_902812355.1 Actinomycetota bacterium
CCGGCGAGGGGCAACCCCGTCACCGCAGAGGCGATGCCCCCGGCGCGCCCCAGCGCGCGCAGGGGGCGCAGCGGCGCGCCCTCGAGCAGCGACAGGGTGGTCGATCCGCCCGATGCGGCGAGCACCCACGAGCCCACGCTCATCGGAGACGTCGGGCGGAACACCCGCAGCATGTTGAGGAAACGCTCCGGCCGGCCGAGGTCGGCGATCAGCAGGGCCGCCCCGAGAGGGACCCCCGCGGCGGCGACGACGCGCGCCCGTCGCGCCAGGCCCTCGAGCCGTTCGCCACCGAAGGCGCGCGACGCCTCCGCGAGTACCGCCGACGCCCCTGCGGCACCTCCGACGAAGAAGTAGGCCGGTACGGTCCAGATCCACACCGGCTCCTTGATCACCGGGCGGTCGTAGTAGGTGCTCGGGCGCTGGGCGGCACCGGGCTCCTGCCACGTCGTCACCTGCGCTTGGGTCGGTCGTTCGGGGGCCCGCTGCTGCGCCCCCTCGCCGGCCAGCAGCCCCACGCGGGGATCGATGTTGCGGCCGTCGTCGGCGCTCACCTGCGGCCTCCCAGCACCGCCGCCATCGCCGCGGCCACCAGCCCGGCCGCTGCGACGGCCATCGTCGCCCACGACTGAGGCGTCTTCTTGGTCACCGACACGGGGTCGGGCGGCAGGTTGTAGACCTCGGGCTCGTCCACCAGCAGGAAGAAGGCGTTGAGCCCGTCGGTGCCCGGCTGTTCGGCCGCATCCGCGCCGTAGAGGTAGGCCTCGGTCACGCCCTGCTCGTGCAGGGTCTCGACCCGCCTGCGGGCGCGTTCCACGAGCTCGTCGATGTCGCCGTACTGGATCGACTCGGTCGGGCAGGCCTTGGCGCAGGCGGGGACCATGCCGTCCTGCTGGCGGTCGTAGCACATCGTGCACTTCCACGCCCGGCCGTCGCCATCCCGCCGGTCGATCACCCCGAAGGGGCAGGCCGCCACGCACATCCCGCAGCCGTTGCAGATATCTGGTTGCACGTAGACGGTGGCGAACTCGGTCCGGATGATCGATCCCGTCGGGCAGGCCTCGAGACACGCGGCGCTGCGACAGTGCTTGCAGACGTCCGACATCATGAGCCACGAGAAATCTCCGACCCCCGTGCGCTGGCCGGACAACGGGACCGGGCGCTCGATGAACGACACGTGCCGCCACGTCGAGGCCCCCAGCTGCCCCGTGTTGTCGTAAGACATCGCGGTGAACACCAGGCCGTCGTCGGGTAGCTGGTTCCATTCCTTGCACGCGACCTCGCACGCCTTGCACCCGATGCACACGGTGGTGTCGGTGAAGAAGCCCTTAGCCATGGCAGACCCCCGACGTCACGTCTGCTCTCCGGCCTGCGATCGGCTGATGACGATGCCGTGATGGCCGGGGGCCCGGCGCGCCGGTTCCAGGTCGCGCGGCACCTCGTCCGGCTGCGGCCCGCCCAGAGGCTCGCCGGTCACCGCACGGCGTCCGCGGCTACGGCGGCCGGGCTCGATGTTGCCGGTGAGGGCCTTGGACTCCTGGATCGACACGTTGGGGTCGGCGACGAAGGCGACCAGCTCGTTGGCGGCATCCCCGGTCACCAGGCCACGTGCCGCCCAGTGGTAGGGCAGGCCGATCTGGTGGTAGGTGCGCCCCTTGATCGTGATGTCGGCGACGCGCGGGCTCACCAGCACGCGGCACTCGATCTCGGCCCGGGCGGTGGTGATCGTTGCCCAACCGCCGTTGGTCAGGCCCTTCTCGCGCGCCAGCGCCGGGGATACCTCGCAGAACATCTCGGGCTGCAGCTCGGCGAGCCACGACAGCCAGCGCGTCATGCCGCCCGCGGTGTGATGCTCGGTGAGCCGGTAGGTAGTGATGACGTAAGGGAAGCGCGGGTCGTCGAAGGCCCGGTGGTAGGGGTTGTCGCGCCGGCGCCACTCGATGCGGGCCGGGTTGCACTGCTGGCCGTACAGCGGGTTGCGGATCACCGACTCCATCGGCTCGTAGTGCGTCGGCAGCGGCCCGTCGAGCAACCCGTTGGGAGCGAACAGCCAGCCCTTGCCGTCCGCCTGCATGATGAAGGGATCGATCCCCGACAACGTGTCCTTGCCTCTGGCGTCCTCGGGGGGCCGGTAGGACGGCGGGCGGTCGGCGATGAAGTCGGGGACGTCGTGGCCCTCCCAGCGCTGCTGCTCCTCGTTCCACCACACGTACGCCTTGCGCTCCGACCACGGCTTGCCCTCGGGATCGGCGGAGGCGCGGTTATAGAGCAGGCGCCGGTTGGCGGGCCACGCCCACCCCCACTCGGGCGCGACCCAGCTCTGCTCCCGTCCGGGCTTGCGTCGGGCCGGTTGGTTGACCCCGTCGGCGTAGCAGCCTGAGTAGATCCAGCAGCCGCATGCGGTCGAACCGTCGTCGGTGAGCTCGGTGTAACCCGACACCGGTGAGCCGTCGCTCACCCGGTAGCCGTTGATCTCTTTGAGCACGGCTTCGGCATCGGGCTCCTCGTGCTCGCCCTGCGTCGGGTAATCCCACGTCAGGGCGCGGATCGGGTCGTCCTTGGGGTCGTTGCCGTCGGCCACCATCGCCTTGATCCGTCGCCCGAGGTGGTACATGAAGTGCAGCTCGCTGCGACAGTCGCCGGGGGGCGGGATCGCAGCATGGTGCCACTGCAACATCCGTTGCGTGTTCGTGAAGCTGCCGTCCTTCTCGGTGTGGGCGGCGCAGGGGAAGAAGAAGACTTCGGTGGCGATGTCTTCGGGACGGACCTCTCCCCTGTCAATCTCGGCTCCGCTGCGCCAGAACTCCGCCGTCTCGTTGGGGGCGAAGTCGCGCACCACGAGCCAGTCGAGCTTGCGCAGTCCTGCTCTGTGCAGAGAGCCGTGCATCGACCCGACCACCGGGTTCTCGCCCATCACGAAGTAGCCCTTGACCATGCCGTCGACCATGTCCGCCACCGTGACCATGTGCGAATGGTCGCCGGTCAGCCGCGGCAGCCAGCCGTAGCCGTAATCGTTGTCGGCGGTGGCGGCGTCACCGAAGTAGGCCTTGAGCAACGACACGATGTACTTGGGGAACTCGGCCCACCACCCCGAGGCGGACCCGTTGTACTCGATGTATTCGCGCAGCGTGGTGTCAAAGCTCGCCTTGGGCATCGGCAGGTATCCCGGCAAGATGTTGTACAGGGTCGGGATGTCGGTCGAGCCCTGGATCGAGGCGTGTCCGCGCAGGGCGAGGATGCCTCCGCCGGGGCGGCCGATGTTGCCCAGCAGCAGCTGCACGATCGCCGCGGTGCGGATGTACTGCACGCCGACCGAGTGCTGGGTCCAACCCACCGCGTAGCAGAAAGCCGAGGTCCGCTCCCTGCCCGAGTTCCGGCACAGCGTCTCGGCGACCTCCAGGAACAGCTCCTTGGAGATGCCGCACACGTCGGCCACCATCTCGGGCGTGTAGCGCTGGTAGTGGCGCTTGAGTATCTGGAACACGCAGTGCGGGTCCTGCAGCGTGTGATCGAAGTGCTCGGCACGGATGTTGGCACCGCGCTCCGAACGGGGCTCGCCGGTGAACATCTCTCGCTGCCCGGCGGCCGGTGCGACCGGAACGTCCTTGTACATCCAGGTGTCGGGATCGTACTGACCCTTCTCGGCATCCCATCCGGAGAAGAGCCCATCGAGGTCCTCGGTGTCGGCGTAGTCGTCGGTGATGATGGCGCCGGCGTTGGTGTAGTTGCGCACGTACTCATCGAAGTAGCGCTCGTTGGTGATGATGTAGTTGACGATCCCTCCGAGGAAGGCGATGTCGCTTCCAGCGCGGATGGGGACGTGCAGGTCGGCAACCGCGCTGGTGCGCGTGAAGCGCGGGTCGACGTGGATGATCGTGGCCCCGCGTCGCTTCGCCTCCATCACCCAGCGGAATCCCACCGGGTGGCATTCGGCCATGTTGGACCCCTGGATGACGATGCAGTCCGAGTTCTGCAGATCCTGCTGGAAGGTGGTGGCTCCTCCCCTACCGAAGCTGGTCCCCAGACCGGGGACGGTGGAGGAGTGTCATATGCGTGCCTGGTTCTCGATCTGGATCGCGCCGAGAGCGGTGAACAGCTTCTTGATCAGGTAGTTCTCTTCGTTGTCGAGCGTGGCCCCTCCGAGGTGGGCGAAGCCCAGCGTGCGCCTCAGCGGCTTGCCGTCGTCGTTGAGCTCCTCCCAGGTCTCTGCGCGCGTGCGCATCACCCGCTCGGCGACCATGTCCATCGCCCGCTCGAGCGGGATCACCTCCCACTCGGTCCCGTGCGGCCTGCGGTATAGCACGTTGTGGACGCGGTACGACCCGGTCACGAGCTGGTAGGTTGCCGCCCCCTTGGGGCACAGGCAGCCCTGGGACACCGGGGAGTCGGGGTCCCCCTCGATGTCGGTGATGCGGCCGTCTCTGACGTGCACCAGCTGGCCGCACCCCACGGCGCAGTAGGGACAGACCGAGCGCACGACCTCGTCCGAATCCCGGGTGCGGGGGGCGAGGGACTCGGTTCGTGCTGAGCGCGCGGTCGCTCCGAGGCCCCGTGCGTCCCGCTCGAGCACCTGGCGCAGCACCGGCCAGCCCAGCAGAGCCCTACCAGCGGAGCCCATAGGCGTCCCCCTCGACGATCTCGACCTTCCGTCCGGCCCGGACGGGTACCTTGCTACCCCGCATCCTGTCTACCACTCAGGTTGCCGTCGCCGTCACAGGGGCAAGGTCCAGCCGAGCGAGATGTTGAGGGCGGTGGCCCAGGTCAGGTACATGAGCCACAGCCCGGTCAGCAGGTGCCACAGCCCCAGCGACCGCTCCCCGGCGGCGAGCCCGAGACTCGCGAAGAAATCCGAGATGTAGATCAGCGTCAGGCCGATGAACAGCACTGCCACGGGCCAGTCGGACGCCGCGAAGAAGATCACGATGCCCAGAGCCGAGATCACCGTGAAGGCGACCGCCATAAAGGCGTTCGGACGGGGGTCCGTGGCGAAGGCCCGGTTCATGCCTATGGCGAACCAATGCACGCCGTACGCGGTGAAGGCCAGCGCCGCCATGTACAGGGGTGCCTCACGGAAGACGTTGAACCAGGTGAGACCGACGAACAGGTAGACGCCGGTAATGAACTGCATGAACCCCGGCATCCACACTCCCCAGATGCCGGTGGACACGTCGACGCGGCGCTCGCGCTGCGGGAAGCCGAAGAGCTCCTGGGGCCCGTAGATCAGGTAACCGGTCCCGAGGCCGAAGAAGCCGACCGCGATCGGCAGGAACTCGCTCTTGGGGAACTCGATAAGCATCGCCGCCTCCCATCGCCAGCCGGCCCCCGCCGCCGTCCCCCCGGGTGCGCGGACCATCGTGTTGCACGCGGCTGGGGCCGGAAGTCCCGAAGGAGCTCGCACACCGGGGCGCCCGATCCCGCTGCCGCCGCCGGAGGTCTGTCCGGGGTGGGAGACCCCTCTCCCGTGGGCCCGGCCCGCCACCGTCTGCCCATCGCGGCGATCGTACCGCCGCGCCGGTTAGCGTAGGAAGAAACGGATGACCAGGAGAGGGACATGCCCGGCTTCGGTGCCTTCCTGCGGAACCTGGCGAACTACGACGCGCCGATCGGCACGAAGGTGCGCCTAGTGCTTCGCAACAACGCCACCAAGTGGCGTAGGCGCTCGCCCTGCTGCGGACATCCCGGCGAACCCGGCTGCTGACAGGATCCCGGGGGGTCCCGTGAGGACCCCGGGAACGGCCACAGCCACCGAGGCGGGCTTCCCCACGACGGATGATCGAGGAGGACATCGCATGCCCGCGCCGGAGGTGACCCCGGGCGCATGAGCGCCCGGACGCTGGCCGCTCGCACCTTTCATTCGCTGCGTATCCGCAACTACCGCCTGTTCTTCAGCGGGCAGGTGCTGTCCTTCGCCGGCAGCTGGATGCAGACCGTCGGCCAGGTGTGGCTCGTGCTCAAGCTCGGCGGCGGCGGCATCGAGCTGGGCCTCACGACCGCCCTGCAGTTCCTGCCGATACTGCTCTTTGGCGCCTACGGCGGGCTCGTCGCCGATCGCTTCGACAAGCGCCGGGTACTGATGGTGACCCAGAGCGCCGCGGCGCTGCTCGCCCTGTTGATGGCCGTGCTCAGCCTCACCGGCGTGATCGCGCTGTGGATGATCTATGCGCTGGCCTTCGGACTCGGCCTCGTCATCGTGGTCAACAATCCCACACGCCAGAGCTTCGTGACCGAGCTCGTCGGACGCGCGGACGTCAGCAACGCGGTCGGGCTCAACTCGTCGATGACGACGCTGGCCCGCATCGTCGGACCCTCTCTCGCCGGGGTGGTGATCGCCTCGGCCGGGGTCACCCCGTGCTTCTTCATCAATGCCGCGTCCTACATGGCGGTGTTGGTCGCCCTCGCGCTGATGCGCCCCGAGGAGCTACATCGCGTGCCTCCGGTCCCGCGCGCACGGGGTCAGCTGCGCGCGGGCTTGCGTTACGTGTGGAACGACCCGACGCTGCGGCGTGCCCTGCTGCTGATCGCGGTCGTCGGGACCCTGGCCTACAACTTCCGCACGCTGCTCCCGTTGCAGGCGAAGTTCGTGTTCGGCGGCGGAGCACTGACCTACGGAGCGCTGTCCGCCCTGCTCGGGGTGGGGGCGATGGTAGGCGGACTCACGGCGGCCAGTCGCCGGAGGCCCACCAACCGCGTCCTGCTGCTGTCGGCACTGGCCTTCGGGCTCTTCGACCTCGCCCTCGCGTGGGCCCCCACGCTCCCTGTGGAGATGGCGATCATCATCCCCACGGGGCTATTCAGCATCCTGTTCGTTTCCACCGCCAATGCCATGATGCAGATGACCGCGAGCGACGAGATGCGCGGGCGCGTGATGTCGCTCTACGCGGTGGTGTTCCTCGGCAGCACCCCGATAGGTGGACCCCTCGTGGGCTGGATCGCGGAGGCGGCGGATCCGCGGATCGCCTTCACCGTCGGCGGCGCGGCGACGCTGGTCGCCGCTCTGGTGGCGATCGCGCCCCACGCGCGCGAGCGGCTGCTGGCCCGTGCCATCGCACCGGTGGACGCGTCGGCCGGTGTGGCGGTCGGAGCCGCTCTGGGGGACGAACCCGAGGCCGCCCAGATCGAGGCGCCCCGCCAGACTGGTCACGCAGCCCGACTGGCGCGCGCCGGTGACGTGCTG
>CADDZG010000124.1 GCA_902812355.1 Actinomycetota bacterium
GGGTGGGGACGAACGACAGCTGGCCGCCACCCGGGCCCCGGTGGGCGCGCCGGGGGCGGTCGATCGCCACTGCAAGGCGGTGGTAAGCCTGCTCGCGGGCGAGCTGCAGGGCGCGGCGCGCCGCCGCCTGCTCGCGGTCCTGCTCCTGCCGCAGGCGAGCTTCGGCGCTGCGGATTGCCTCATCGATCAGGTCGGACTCCCAAGAGGGCACCTCGGCTCTGTCCACTGGCGACCTCCATGTGCCTGTGAGGGGTGGTAGCGACGCCTCCCGGCGGGGAGCCGAGTATCCGCGACCTCAGGCCGCGGGAGGCGGATTTCCGGGGCCGGGGCGGCCGTCACAGGCGTCCGTTAGGTTTCGGCTGTGGTGGACGCGACGACCGGGCCGGTGCGACCCCCGCGGCGTACCGACGGCCCGCAGGAGGAGCTCAACGCGGCACAGCGTGCCGTGGTGGGCCACGGCCGCGGGCCGCTCCTAGTGCTCGGGGGCCCCGGCAGCGGCAAGACCACCGTCCTGCTCGAGCGCTTCGTGGCGCTGGCCCGGGCGGCGTCGGCCGATAGGGTGCTGCTGCTCGTGCCCAACCGGGCGACCAAGGTCGCCCTGCAGCAGCACCTGCTGCGCCGCCTCCTGTTCGACGAGGGCATCCCGGCGGTGGTCGAGGTCCCGGTGTACACGTGGCACGGGCTCGCCTACCACCTCGTATCCCGCAACTACGACCGCCTCGCCTATGCCGAGCCCCCGGTGCTGCTCACGAGCCCCGAGCAGTGGAGCGCGGTGCGCGAGGCGCTGGCCGCCGAGGACCCCGCGGCGTGGCCGCACCACGGCCACCTGCTGTCCAACCGCGGGTTCGTGGACGAGGTCGTGGACTTCATGCTGCGATGCGAGCAGGCCCTGCTGGAGGACGACGATCTCGACGCGATCGTGCGGCGCCGGCCCAACTGGGCCGAGCTCGTGCGCTTCGTGCGCATGCACCGCAGCCACATGCGGGACCTCAGCCGGGTCGACTACCCGACCTTGCTGCGCGACGCGGCCGAGCTGATCGCCCGCCACGACGACGTGCGGGATCAGCTCCAGCGACGCTTCACCCACATCCTCGTCGACGACGGCCAGGAGCTCGCCTCGGTCCAGGTGGCGATGCTGCGCTTCCTCGGCGGCTTCCTCGAGCGCGACGACCCCGAGCGCTCACTCGTGGTGGCGGCGGATCCGGATTCGTCGATCGAGCACTTCCGGGGGGCCGATCCGGGTTGGCTCGGCTCCTTCGCCACGTCCTTCGGCCCCCACGACACCGTGACCCTGCCCGAGACCTACCGGCTCGGCGAGGACGCCTTCCGGCGGGCGGTCGCGGTGGTTCAGCGGACCTCCCCGGGTCTCCACCGGCCACTGCGCTGCGCGGGGGCCGCGACCCTCGAGGCGCACCGCTACGCGACCCTAGCCGCCGAGGCGGAGGCCGTGGCCCGCCTGCTGCGGGAGGAGCACCTCGCGTCGGGCACCGCCTACGAGGACATGGCGATCCTGATGACCTCGCCGCGCGCCATGCTGCCGGTGTTCGAACGTGCCCTCGATGCGCTGCAGGTGCCCTACACGATCTCGGCGCCGGACCGCCCGCTCGAACGCGAGGCGGTAGTGCGCGCCTTCATCGAGCTCGCCCGCCACGCCTACGGGGAGCGCAGCGACGAGCGTCTGCGCGACCTGTTGCGGGGGCCCCTGATCGGGCTCGAGCCGGCTGCGGTGCGCGAACTCGAGCGAGCTGCCAGGGTCGCAGGAACGTCGCTGTGCGATCGGCTCGATGCCGAGCCCTTGGCCGGGGGGCAGCTGACCGAGTTGTGCGAGCTGCTGCGGGCCGACCGCGACGCTCCGGCCGACGCCGCGTTCTTCCATGTGTGGGAACGCTCCCACGCCTTCGCGGAGCTGCGCCGGCGGGCACGCTCGGACCTTTCGGACCCTGCCAACCGCGACCTCGATGCCCTGGTCGCATTCGCACGCGCGCTCGGCCGTTTCGTGGAGCGGCGGGGGGGCCGGGGGACGCTTCCCGAGTACCTCGAAGCGGTCGGACGCGCCGACTTCGGGTCCGATCCGTGGCTGCCGCCGGAGAGGCGCGGCCGGGGGGTCGAGGTGCTGTCTTTCCACGCCGCGCGCGGGCGCGAGTGGGACGTGGTCGCGGTGTGCGGCGCAATCGAGGGCGCGATCCCGAAGGGGCGCAGGGCCCAGGGCCTGTTCGATCCCTACCTGCTCGAGGACGACGATCCGGTGGCGCGTATCCGGCGCCAGGAGGCCGAGGACCGGCGCGTCTTCTACGTCGCGCTGACCCGGGCCCGGCGGCGCTGCGTGCTGACGATGTCTCCGGGGGCCGGGCGCAAGGCGTTGCCGAGCCGCTATGTGGGCGAGGTCATGGGCGAGATCCCTCAGGTCGAGCCCGTGCCCGAGGGGCCCCCGCTGACGCTCGCCGAGGCCGCGGCGCGCGCCCGGCGCGAGCTGTGTGACCCCGGCGCACCTCCGGAACGACGCGTGGCGGCGCTGGCGCTGCTGCAGCGCGTGTGGGAGGCCGACCCGACCTGCCGGCCGGCGCGTCCCGAGGAGTGGTGGTGGCGGTGGGAGCGCACCGAGGGTGCGGTGCCGATCCATGCCATCGGCCAGGACGACGTGCCACCCGGCAAGGTGCGCACCTCGTACACGCGTCTCAGTCGCTACGACAACTGCCCGCTGCAGTACCTCTACGACGTGGTCATGGGTCTCGACCCGGAGGTCGGTCCGAGCCTTCACTTCGGACGCTGGATCCACGAGATCATCGAGGACTGCGAGCGCGAGCCGACCGAAGAGGCCCGTCGTCTCGGACGCCGCCACCTCCGCGACTGGAACGAGGTCGTGACCCGCTACGAGGAGGTGTTCGACCCGAGTGTCTTCCCGCACGAGGTGATCGCTCGCCAACACCACGCCGACGGGCTCAAGATGCTGGCCAACTACTGGAACCACGTCCACCCGCGGGCGCCCGTGCTGTGCGAACACAGCTTCCGCATGGAGCTCGACGGGCACGTGATCACGGGTCGGATCGACCGCGTCGACAAGCGCGGCAAGAGCCTCGTGGTAAGCGACTTCAAGACGTCGCGACGCGCGATCGGCTACGACGAGGCGCGGCGTTCCTTACAGCTGGCGCTGTACTACCGGGCGGCGCAGCTCGACCCCGAGCTCGCGGCGCTGGGCAAGCCGGTGTCGATGCAGCTCGTGTACCCGTTCCAACTGAGCCGCGGGACCGTGACCAAGCGCTGTCAGGAGCCCGACGAGGCGGAGGAGGTGCTCGAGGGCCTGCCCGCACTGCTGGAGGGGGTGGCCAACGAGGTCTTCGCCCCGAGCCCCGAGGCGGACTGCACGTGGTGCAGGTTCAAGCCGATCTGCCCGTTGTGGCCCGAGGGCAGGGAGCTGCAGCCGTGAGGGTCGCGTCCGACGAGCTGCGCCACGATCCGGCCCTCACGGCGGCCCTGAACGGCTACGAGCCGACCGACGAGCAATGGGCGGCGATCTCGCATCCGCTGCAGCCGGTGCACCTCGTGGCGGGGGCCGGGTCGGGCAAGACCGCGGTGATGGCGGCCCGCATCGTATGGATCGTAGAGCACGAAGGCTTGGCCCCGTCCCAGGTGCTGGGCCTGACCTTCACCAACAAGGCGGCGGAGGAGCTCGAAGAGCGCGTCCGGCGGGCGCTGCTGGCCGGGGGGAAACACCGGCCCGAGGACGTCGTCGTGCGCACCTACCACGCCTTTGCCGACGAGATCGTGCGCACCGACGGCCTTCTGGTGGGCGTGGACCCGGACTCCGGCTTGCTGTCGGAGGCCCAGCAGTGGCAGCTGGTGCGCGGCTGCCTGGACGAGCTCCCGGCCTTCCAGGCGCTCGAAGTGCGCAGCCCGGCGGCCCTCGTCCGTTCCACCCTGGCGCTTGCGTCGTCGATCTCGGACCACCTGATCTCGACCGCAGACGTGATCGCCGCCGACCAACGGGTCATCTCCTCGGCCCTCGCCAACGACGACATGCGCGAGACCTCCCGGCGCCGTATGGAGCTGTGCCGGGTGGTGGAGGCCTACGTGCAGGCCAAGCGGAGGGCACGCCGCATCGACTTCGGCGACCAGGTCACCCGGGCGGTCGAGATACTCGAGAGCTTCCCCGAGGTCCTGCGGCGCTACCGCGAGCTCTACCCGGTCACCCTGCTCGACGAGTACCAGGACACCAACGTCGCCCAGCGCCGCCTCGTGCAGGCGCTCGTGGGGGAGGGCGGTGCCGCGACCGCGGTCGGGGACGCACGCCAGGCGATCTACGCGTGGCGCGGGGCCACGATGTACAACCTGATCGGTTTCCCCGCCCACTTTCCGCGCCGCGACCGGGAAGCCGCATACGAGCCGGTATCTCTGCGGGAAAACTTCCGTTCCGGTCGCCGCATCCTCGAGACTGCCAACGCGATCGCTGCCGGCATCGACCCGGCACGGCGGCCGGGCGAAGAGCTGCGGCCCCATCCCGCCAACGGCGAGGGCAGGGTCACGCTCGGTCTCTATCGGGACGGGGCGGAGGAAGCCGCGGCGATCGCCGACCTGATCGAGCAGCTTCACGGGCATCCGATGGCCCCGGGGAGACCGCCGGTGGCGTGGAAGGACATCGCCGTGCTGCTGCGGCGACGCTCGGGGTTCGCTCTGATCCACCAGGAGCTGAGCCGCCGCGACATACCGGTGGAGGTGGTCGGGCTCACCGGCCTGCTGAAGACCCCGGAGGTCACCGAGGTCGTGGCGTGGCTGCGTTGCCTCGAGGGCCGGCCCTCGGCCAACCGCTGGCTGGCCCGCATCCTGCTCGGACCGCGCTGGCGGATCCACCATCGCGACCTCGCCCTGTGCGCACGCTGGATCGCAGAGCGCAACCACGAGCTGGCGCTGCGTCTCGCCGGCGGCGACCCCGAGCGGGCGCGCGAGCTCACCCCGGGCGAGCTCGGGGTGTCGCTGGTGGAAGCGGTCGAGCACGCCGACCGGATCGAGGGCCTCGGGCCCGAGGCGAGGCGCCGGCTGCGCGCCTTCGCGAACCGCCTCGCCGAGCTGCGCGCCCGGGCGGCGGGCCCGCTGCCCGAGCTCGTGCGCGCGGTGATCGACGTCTCCGGCGTCGACGCGGCCCTGCAGGCATCGACCGCGCGCTCGGCTCCGGCACAGCGTCAGAACCTCTCCAACCTGCTCGACCTCGTCGCGTCCTTCGCTCCGCTGGAGGACGAAGCCAACCTGCGCACCTTCCTCGACTACCTCGACGCGGCCGAGGAGGCCGACGAGACCCTGGAGGCGATGCAACCGGCGGACCAGGACTCGGTCAAGATCATGACCGTCCATGCCGCCAAGGGCCTCGAGTTCGAGTGCGTGTTCGTGCCCGCGATCGCCGCGTCGGAGGGCAAAGAGGGCAAGGTCCTGTCGATCTTCCCCGACACCCGCACCGGCAACCCGTTGAACAACCACGCCTTGCTGCCCTACGAGGTGCGCGAGGACAGGGACCACCTCCCGCGCTTCGAGGGCAACGTGAAGGCCTTCCACGAGGAGGTCAAGGCCCGCACGCTGGAGGACGAACGCCGTCTCTTCTACGTCGCCCTGACCCGCGCCAAGCAGTTCCTGCACGTGAGCGCGGCGTGGTGGTACGAGCGCCAGACCCGGCGCAAGGGGCCGAGTGAGTTCTGGGAGGAGCTCGAGGCGCTGTCCGACGGCGGACCGGTAGAGGTGCTCGCACGCGCCGAGCCGCCCGCCTCCAACCCTGCGGTCGAGGCGCTGCAGGCCGGGGTCGGTTGGCCGCCGCCGGCCTCGCTGGGGGGAGACGACCTCTTCCCCGACGGCGTCGGCGCGGTCGCCGATGCGCTGGCGGAGGGACGCGTGAGCCTCTCAGAGCTCGCCGCTCGGTTGGATCCCCCGGCGCGCGCACGCCTCGATCCGCTGTTGTCCGAGCACGCGGGGACGGTCGACGCGCTGGTCGCCGACATGACCGACACCGGCCCGGTGATCCCGCAGCTGCCCGAGACCATCGCGGCGACCACGTGGGTGCGGCTACGGGAGGGGCAGCTCGACCCCATCGACCTCGTGAGGCCGCTGCCCGAGCGCCCCAGCGCCGCCCGGCGGCTCGGCACCGAGATCCATCGGCTGATCGAGGAGAGCGTGCGCGGTATCGCCCCGTATCCGGACGAGGGCGAGCTCGACGCTCCCGGCGAGGTCGCCGACGGCGGGCGCGTGGCCGACCTGCTCGAGCGGTGGCGGAAGCGTTACGGCGGCCGCACCGTGGCGGTCCTGCCGAGCGGCGAGCCGATGGTCGAGCTGCCCTTCGCTCTGCGCAAGGGCGACCACATCGTCCGGGGGCGCATCGACGTCGTCTACGAGACCGACGACGGCGGACTCGAGATCGTGGACCTCAAGACCGGGCGGCCCTTCGATCCCCGCGATCATCCGGGCCAGCTGGCGCTGTACGCCGAGGCCCTGAACGCGCTCGGCCTCGTGATCGATCCGGAACGCCTGCGGCTGACCTACGAGTTCCTCGACGACGACGACACCGCGGACGAGACCGCCTGAGCGCGGCTCCGGCCGCGCTCCGGCAGAAAGAGGCACGAGTCACCAAACTCGTGCCATAGGTAGCCGTTCGCCAGGGCGGCATCGTAGGCGCGCTGCACGAGGTCGGCACCCGCTACGGCCTCCAACAGGGCGAGGTGCGAGGCCCCCGGTGGATGCCAGCCGGTGATGAGTCCGTCGACCACGGCCGCGGGACGCTGCGCCGATAAAACGAGATCGGTCCAGTCTCGCGCCGCCCGGATCCGGTCGCCGCGGGCGGCGCTCTCGAGAGCGCGCACCACGGTGGTTCCGACGGCGATCACCCGGCCGCCGGACCTCCGGGTGAAGCCGACCAGGGCGGCCGTGGAGGGGGGGACGTCGAAACGCTCCGGATAGGGCGGCTCCCCCGTCTCGGGCGACGATACGCCGGTGTGTAGCAGCAGCGGGGCGAGCGCGACGCCGCGCGCCACCAGCTCGGTGACGAGCCGGTGGGTGAACGGTCTCGCCGCGCTGGGCATCTCGGCGCTGCCCGGGTGACGGGCGAAGATCGTCTGATGGTCTGCCAACGGCCGGGGGGCCGCGAGGTAGCCGTAGGTGATCGGCC
>CADDZG010000125.1 GCA_902812355.1 Actinomycetota bacterium
TCGCCGTGCCCGCCGGGGTCTCGGGCGAGCTCGAGGTGGGGATCGGGCGCAGCCCCGGGCAGGTGGCGTGGCTCGTCGCGGTCGCGTTGGGGTGGCTGGCCGCGGCCGGGGCCGCACTGGCACCGGGGCGCCGGCGGGAGACGGTGCCGTGAGCTCCGGGTGGACCCGGCGCCACGTCGTTTTGGGCCTGCTCGTCGCGCTGGGGTTGGGCGGCGGCATCGGATACGGCGCGGTGGCCTCGCCGCCGGCCCCCGTGGCGCCGCTGCGCCTGCCGGCCCCCTCCGCGTCCCTGGTCGAGAAGACCTCGTACTGCCCGCCGGCCGCATTCTCCGGTTCCGCGGAGAGCCTGGTGCTGGATTCGGCAGGCGAGCGCGACGCGCTCGTGTCGATGCCGGGAGGACGGATCCGGCTGGCCCCGGGACGCGCGCAGCAGCGCAGGTTGCCGGCCTCGGCTGCGGCCGGGTTCGGAGTGCGCGGGCTCGGTGCCCCGGTCGTCGCCGCGCTGAGCCGTCGCTACCACGACCCGGTCGAGGGAGCCGACGCGGCCCTGTGCTCCCCGGTGACCGCGGCCCGCTGGTACGTCCCGGCCGGAACATCGCGCCTGCACACCGCCGAGGAGCTGCTGATCTACAACCCGTTCCCCAACGACGCCGCAGTGCGGGTGACCTTCTACACGCCCGAAGGAGCGCGCACCTCGGCGAACCTCGCCGATATCGGGGTCGCGGGCGGCAAGGGAAGGGTCGTTCCGGTCGACCGTTACGCCCGTCCGAGCGACGTCCTCGCCGCCGCCGTCGAAGCCGTGCGGGGACGGATCGCGGTGTGGTCGGCGGTCGCCTACGAGGACCGCGCGCACCAGGTCCCCGGCGTGGCGACGTCTCCGGGGGTGCCGATCGGCGATGGGCCGTGGTACCTGCCCGAGGCCCTGGTATCGGGGGGCCACACTACTGTGTCGCTGCTGAACCCGACCGAACGCACGGCGACCGTGACGCTCACGATCGCCACCGCGAGCGGCCCGGCGCAGATCCCCGGGCTCAACTCCGTGTCGGTGCCCCCGCGCAGCGTCAAGGCCGTAGACCTGTCCAAGGCCGCCGCCCGAGCCGCCCGCCGGGGGTCCACGGTGGGAGTGACCGTGCGCAGCGCCGACGGGGTCCCGATCGCGGTGGGCGGGATCACCACGGCGGCCGGCGGCGTGCGCGGCATCTCGAGCGCGCAGGCTCTGGTCACCCCGGCGCGGCGCTGGTCGTTGCCCCCGCCGTGGGGCGGCGGGGCGCACGACCGTGTGTGGGTCCTGAACCCGACCGGGGCGCGTGTGACCGTGTCGGCCACCCTGCAGCGCGCCGGCGGTAAGCCCTCGCACCCCCGCGGGCTGCAGCGCGTCCGCATACCTCCGGGCGGCCGGGCCGGCCTCGAGATCCCCTCGGAGGGCCCGGTCACCGTGTTGCTGCGGGCGAGCGCTCAGGTGATCGCGGCGCGCTCCGTGCACCCCGACGGGGTGGGCGACCGGGTCGCGTTAGGCGGCGTCCCCCTCCCGCCGCCCTGACCGCCGGGCGGCGGCCACGAAGCGCTCGAAGAGGGCCCGCTGGCGAGCGTCCAGCGGGGCCATCACCTCCGGGTGCCACTGCACGCCGACGACCCACGACCGACCGGTAGCCTCGAGCGCCTCCACGACCCCGTCGTCCGCCCATGCGACCTCGCGCAGGCCCTCACCGGTGCGCTCGATCCCCTGGTGGTGATGGGAATTCACTGCGACGCGCTCGGCGCCCACGGCGCGGTGCACCCGGCTGCCGGGCTCGATCCGGACCTCGTGCACGGGTTCGGCGCGCGGCCGGTCGCGGTCGTGCTCGAGGCGCGACCCGTCGTCGGCCAGGTGCTGGATCAACGTCCCGCCGTGGTGGACGTTGAGCATCTGCATGCCGTGGCAGATGCACAGCACCGCGAGGTCGTCTCCGAGCGCGGCTTCGAGCAGGGTCGCCTCGAAGGTGTCGCGCACGTGCGACACCTTGGTGGTACGGGGGTGGCGGTCCCGTCCGTACCATGCGGGGTCGATGTCGCCGCCCCCCGGGATCAGCAAGCCCGCGGCCCCCTCCAGGACCGACGCGTCGGCGGGATCGAGGCCCTGGAGGCAGGCGACGTCGGCGAGCCCGGGGGACGCGGCCGGGGTGGGGTCCATGGCGAACGGGGTGGCTACGACGGGCTCGGCACCGGCCCCCATGAGCGCGGCGAGGTAGTGCAGCGGCAGCTTGCCGTGCCCGGTGGCCGCGTCCCACTGCGCCGCGACCGCGATGCGCGGGCGGCTCACGCCTCGCTGCTGAGCGGCGGCCCGGGAGCCGGGCGCGCGCACGCCCTTATGGTTGGCGTGACCCATGCGTGCTCACCGTCGAGTAGTGGGGTGGACATGACCGATCGTATGCGCTTTGAGACCGCCGCGATCCATGCCGGCCAGGAGCCCGACCCGGCCACGGGGGCCGCGGTCGTCCCGATCTACCAGACCTCCACCTTCGTCCAGGACGAGGTCGGGGTCCACAAGGGCTACGAGTACTCCCGTACCGCCAACCCGACACGCAGCGCCCTGGAGCGTTGCCTCGCGGCCCTCGAGGGCTCCGGCGAGGCGCTCGCCTTCGGCTCGGGCATGGCGGCGATCACCACGCTCGCGCTGACCTTGCGCAGCGGGGACCGGGTCCTGCTGCCCGACGACGTCTACGGCGGCACCTATCGGTTGTTCGCCCGGGTCCTCGGCGATCTCGGGATCTCCTTTGCCACCGTTGACGTCACCGACCTCGACGCGGTGGAGCGGCAGCTGCAGGCGGGTGCCGCCCTCCTGCTGGCCGAGAGCCCGACCAACCCGCTGCTCAAGATCGCCGACCTCGCCGCCCTCGGAGACCTGTGCCGGGCCCACGGCTGCCGCTTCGCGGTGGACAACACCTTCGCCACATGCTTCCTGCAACGCCCCCTCGAGCACGGTGCCGACGTCGTCGTCTATTCCGCGACCAAGTACCTCGGCGGTCACTCCGACCTGGTCGCCGGTGCCCTCGTGACCGCCGACGCCGACTTCGCCGACCGGCTGCGCTTCCGGCAGAACGCGGCCGGAGCGATCCCCGGCCCGTTCGACTCTTGGCTGCTGCTGCGAGGGCTCAAGACGCTCGCGCCGCGCTTGCGCGCGCACTGCGCCAACGCCGCCATGGTGGCGTCGTGGCTGGCCTCCCATCCCCGGGTGCGGCGGGTCAACTATCCGGGCCTGGACACCGACCCCG
The DNA here is from genome assembly GCA_902812355.1 of Actinomycetota bacterium. GTDB lineage: Bacteria > Actinomycetota > CADDZG01 > CADDZG01 > WHSQ01 > CADDZG01. Next base: position 3,252 of record CADDZG010000125.1, read on the forward strand.
GCCACGCGGTGGCCACCCGGCAGATGAGCGCCTCCGGCGAGCCCCTGTACGGCGGCATGGTCAGCTTCGAGCTCGGCTCCGAGGACGAGGCCCTTGAGGTGTGTCGCGGCACGCGTCTGTTCTTCCTCGGCGAGTCCCTTGGGGGCGTGGAATCGCTGATCGAGCACCCCGGGCGCATGACCCACGCCAGCCTCGCCGGCTCGGGCCTCGAGGTCCCTCCCGGGCTCGTGCGCCTGTCGGTGGGGATCGAGCACGTCGAGGACCTGATTGCCGACCTCGACCACGCGCTCGGCCCGGCGCGCTGAGGCGCTTTCGGCTCAGGCCGGGGCGTACACGCTCACGTGCCCGGTCGAGGTGGCGGTGAAGCGCGCCCGGGACCAGTCCGCCCAGCGCTCGACCAGGGTCAAGCCGGCCAGCCGGGCCATGAGGTCGAGCTCCGACGGATAGGCGTAGCGAACCCGGATTGGGTAGAGCTCGCTGCGTCCGGACCCGAGCACGACCATGTGGGACACGACCTGCTGAGCGTTGCGGTCGACGCGTCCGACGTCGAGGGCGACCTCGTCGTCGGACACGTGCAGCGCCTGCACCCGCGCCCCGCCGGGGAACAGCCCCGGGTCCGGCACGAAGGCCTCGATCACGAAGCGCCCGCCCGGCGACAGGTGCCGGCCGACATTCACGCAGCAGTCGACCTGGCGTTCCTGGCTGGTCAGGGCGAAGAACGTGTTGAACACGACGTAGATCAGCTCGAAGGTGCCCTCGACGGGAACGTCGGCGAAGTCGCCGATCGTCACCGGGATCGAGTCCCCGCCGGGCTTGGAGCGCAGGACGGCGACCATGTCCGGGCTGGCGTCGATGCCGTGGACCTCGACCCCGCGGGCGGCGAGCGGCAGGGCGATGCGCCCCGTTCCGATCCCGAGCTCGAGCGCCCGGCCCCCTCCGGCGAACTCGGCGAGGAACGCGGCCGCCTCGTCGGCCCCCGGCAGGTGGGCGTATATCCGGTCGTAGACGGGGGCCCAGCGGGCGCCGTAGGAGTGCGGTCCGGTCACCCGTTCTTCCCGTGGGAGAGGAACTCGAGCAGGTCCGCCCGGGTGAGCACGGCCACCGGCTTGGGCCCGTCGGCGACCACCACCGCCTCCGCTCCCCGGGATAGGTCGGCGAACATGTCCTCGATGCCGGCGGTCGCCTCGACCACCGGCAGGGGCGGATCCATGACCTCGACGACGTCGCGCCCGATCGCGTCGCGATCCCTGAAGACGTGGTCCAGCAGGCCGCGGTCGTGGATCGACCCGACGATGTCGCCGAGGTCGTCGAAGCTCTCCTCGCGCACCACCGGCACTTGGGAGATCCCGTAGGACTGCAGGATGTCGATCGCCTTGCCGACCTTCTCGTGGGCAGTCACGGCGACGAGGTCGGGGACCTGGGGGCCGTGGCGGCGCTTGTCGGACACGAGGTCGCCGATGCGCACGTTGGTCCCGGGCCGCTCGAGGAAGCCGTGCTCGATCATCCACGCGTCGTCGTAGAGCTTGGACAGGTAGTTGCGTCCCGAGTCCGGCAGGATCACCACCACGACGTGCTCGGGGCCGAGATCGGCGGCGACCTTACGGGCCGCGAACAGGGCGGTCCCGCACGAGCCGCCGGCGAACAGGCCCTCCTTACGGGTCAGCTCGCGCGCCGTGAGGAAGGAATCCCGGTCGGACACCCGTACCCAGACGTCGACGACGTCGCGGTCGAGCGTGTCCGGCCACGATTCCTTGCCGATGCCCTCGACCAGGTAGGGGTGGACCTCGCCGGTGAAGATCGAGCCCTCGGGGTCGGCCCCGACCACGACGATGTCCGGGTTGCGCTCCTTGAGGTAGCGCCCGGTGCCGGTGATCGTGCCGCCGGTGCCGACCGAGGCGACGAGGTGGGTGATGCGGCCCCCGGTCTGCTCCCAGATCTCGGGGCCGGTGGTGAGGTAGTGGGCCTCGGGGTTGTGCTCGTTGTGGTACTGGTTCGGCTGGAAGGCCCCGGGGATCTCCTCGGTGAGCCGGTCGGCGACGCGGTAGTAGGACTCCGGCGACTCCGGAGGCACCGCGGTCGGGGTGATTACCACCTCGGCGCCGTAGGCGCGCAGCAGGGCTCGCTTCTCCTGGCTCATCTTGTCGGGCATCGTGAAGATGCAGCGGTAGCCCTTGATCGCCGCAGCCAGGGCGAGGCCGGCTCCGGTGTTGCCCGAGGTAGGTTCGACGATCGTGCCCCCCGGGCGCAGCAAGCCCTCGCGCTCGGCGGCCTCGATCATCGTCACGCCGATGCGGTCCTTGACGCTGCCTCCCGGGTTGAGCATCTCGAGCTTGCCGAGCAGGTCGCACGCCAGCCCGGAACCGACCCGGGACAGCCTGAGCATGGGCGTGCGCCCGATTGCGTCGATCAGGGAGTCGTAGATATCCATGCAGGCATCGTGCCCGGCGCGCCTGCCGCGCGCAACCGCGGCCCGGACGGCCGGGACCGGCGGCGGCGTCGAGGGGGCGCGGGAGAGCGCGAAGAAAGCGCCCGAGAGCGCGAAGAAATCTCGCGTCGCGGGCTTGCGGCCGGCCACCGGGTGCGCTAACGTGACGTCCGTGCCCCGCAGAGGCGAGTAGGTTTAGGCCGAAAGTCACTGTGGGGCACGCTCGTGTCCGGCGTGTCTCCGGAGCCCCCTTCCGCTTCCAGGTACCTGCGCGCGCGCCCGGGATGACAACTCTTTGCCTGGGTACGAGACCCATTACATAAGAACTCGCGAAGGGCTAGAGGCGGGCGAGGAAGCCGGACACCGCGTCGTTGAAGGCCTGCATCTCCTCGACCATGCAGGCGTGACCCGTGTCCAACATCACCAGCTCGGCCCCCGGTATCGCGGCGGCGATCTCCTCGGAGGCGAACCCCGGCACGAGCATGTCGGCGCGGCCGCCGAGCACGAGGGTCGGGCACCTCACCGATCCCAGCCCGGACAGGACGTCGTGTCCGTCGGTGGCGTCGAGCTGCCCCAGCAGGACCTCGCGCGCCGGCAGCTCGGGCGCCCCCGGGCCCGTGAACGAGGACACGATCTGATCGATCGTGTCGCGTCCGAGCTCGAAGAAGCGGGGGGTGAACATGCGCAGCAGCGAAGCCTCCGTGAGCATCTCCGGCCCGCCGTGGGTGATGAGAAAGCGGGCGAGGTCGTTTTGGCGGCGCATGAACTCGATCGGTCGCGCCCAGGTGACGGCGAGGATCAGCGCCTCGACCCGCTGCGGATGCGTGAGCGCGACCTGCTGGGCTATGGCGCCGCCCATCGACATCCCGAAGACGATCGCACGCTCGATGCCGAGGCCGTCCAGCAGCCCCACGGTGTCGGCGGCCATGTCGGCGATCGTGGCGGGCGGGGGACCGGTAGAGCGGCCGACGCCGCGGTTGTCGAAGGTGATGAAACGCCGGTGGACGGTGACCGCGGGGACCTGTGCGGCCCAGAAGCGGGCATCGAGACCGAAGCCCATGATGCCCACCACCGGGGCCCCTTCATGATGCGTGCCGAACTCCCGATAAGACAGCGACACGTCTCGCGAAACACGTACCGTGGACATGCGGCCATCCTAGGCGCCGGCATGGGGGCGCCTGCGGGGCCGGGCAAGTCGGAGGTGACGGGGTGATAGGGCCTGACGTACGCTTGCCGTTCATGAGGGCAGCGGTGGCGGCGCTGTTCGCCGCGCTGATGATCCTGGGTGCGGCCGCCCCGGCCGTGGCCGGGTCACGTGACCCGTTCGGGGGCGGCGCTCGGACGCCGTCGTCGACGGCCACCCCCGCGCCCACCACGAGTCCGGCCGGGGGCCAGACCAACCCCAGCCCGGCGCCCTTCGCCGGGCAACGGGTGCGGGC
>CADDZG010000126.1 GCA_902812355.1 Actinomycetota bacterium
GGCGAAGCGCAAGTAGGCGAGATAGATCCCTCCGGCGAGCCCCAGCACCAGGCCGACCGGCAGGAAGACGTGATGCAGGCCCGTGAGCCGATCGACGAGGTAGCCGATCCCGCCCCAGGCGAGCATGCCCCCGACCAGCAGGCTCACCACCTCCCAGGCAAGGTTGGTGCCCTCCGAGTACAGGCGCACCCCCGGCTTGTAGGGGCCTTTGGCCCGGGCGCGCTCGTAGCGCTCGGTCCACGAGCCCTCACCTTCGTGGGGCCACCGTTCCTCGTCGTCGTCCCATCCACCCCGGCCGGCCGGAGCGGGTGCGTCGCCGGTCATGGTCCTATGCCCTCTGCTCGACCACCTGTGCGGGCTCGGTCTCGCCACCAAGCTCGACCTCCTTCATCCGGTTCGAGAACCAGAAGGCCCCCACGAGGATCGCCAGGCCGATCACTATCACCGCCGTCCTCATGGCCCCATGGCCGGCCACGCTCGTGGCCGTGACCACCGACGACGCGACCAGCAGCGACACAAGGTTCATGACCTTGATCAACGGGTTGAGGGCGGGGCCTGCGGTGTCCTTGAAGGGGTCGCCGACCGTGTCGCCGATCACCCCGGCCTCGTGAGCGGGGGACCCCTTGCCCCCGAACTGGCCGTCCTCGATCAGCTTCTTGGCGTTGTCCCACGCGCCGCCGGTGTTGGCGAGCATCACGGCCATCAGCTGCCCGGCGAGGATCGCCCCGGCGAGGTAGGCGCCGAGCGCGAGCGCGCCGAACGCGTAGCCGACGACGATCGGCGTGACGATGGCAAGGATCCCAGGTGTGGCCAGCTCGCGCAGCGAGGTACGGGTGCAGATGTCGACCACCCGCGCGTAGTCGGGCTTGACGCTGAAGTCCATGATCCCGGGGTTGCGCGCGAACTGGTCACGCACCTCGAGCACGACCGTGCCGGCCGAACGTCCCACCGCACGGATCGTCAGCGACGCGAACATGAACGGTACGGCTCCCCCGATCAGCAGACCCACCAACGTGCGGGGGTTGCTGACGTCGATAGCCAGGTTGCCCACAATCGACCGGAACGAGCCGAACAGGGACGTCGCGGCCAACACCGCGGTGGCGATCGCCACCCCCTTGGTGATCGCCTTGGTCGTGTTTCCGATCGCGTCGAGTCCCGCCATGATGCGATCGGCGCGCTCGCCGAGCCCGCCCGACATCTCGGCGATCCCGTGGGCGTTGTCGGACACCGGGCCGTAGGTGTCCATCGACACGATCACGCCGACCGTCGTGAGCAACCCGAGGCCGGTGAGCGCGACGTAGTAGAGGGCCTGGCTGATGTTGCCGTCGGCGATCAGGAAAGAGCAGAAGATCGCGCCTGCCACCGCGAGGATCGCGAACACCGACGAGCGCATCCCGATCGCGAAGCCCGAGATGATCGTGGTCGCCGGGCCGGTGCGCGTCGAGCGGGTTATCTCCTGCACCGGAGAACGCTCGGTCGAGGTGAAGAAGTCGGTGAGGAAGTGGATCACGATCGTCAGCACCAGCCCGACCGCGACCGCGGCAAAGACCTTGATGTCATGCACATAGAAGTGGGCGACAAGGAAGGTCCCGATCGCCGCGGCGACCGTGGACAGCAGGAAGCCTCGGTTGATCGCCCGCATACCGTGCTCGTTGTCGCTGCGCGGCCGCACCGCCCAGATGCCGATCATCGCGGTCAGCACGCCGATCGCAGGCACGATCAGCGTGAAGAGCACGTGAGGCACGAGACCTGCGGACCCGGCGAAAGCGAAGCCGCCGAGGATCAGAGCGGCCACCAGGGTGACCTCGTAGGACTCGAAGAGGTCGGCGGCCATGCCCGCGCAGTCGCCGACGTTGTCCCCGACGTTGTCGGCGATCGTGGCCGCGTTGCGCGGGTCGTCCTCGGGGATGTTGTGCTCGACCTTGCCGACGAGGTCGGCACCGACGTCGGCCGCCTTGGTGAAGATCCCCCCGCCGACACGCATGAACATCGCGAGCAGCGCGGCGCCGAACCCCAACCCGACGAGCACCAGCGGCGCGTTGCTCTTGAAGATGATGAAGGCCAGCGTTGCACCGAGCAGGCCGAGCCCGACCGTGAACATGCCGGCCACCCCACCGGAGCGGAAGGCGATCTCCATCGCCTCGCGCAGCCCGCGCCGGGAGGCGCTGGCGACCCGCACGTTGCCCCGCACCGCGAGCCACATGCCCGTGTAGCCGGTGAGCGCGGAGAAGCCGGCGCCGACGAGGAAGAACACCGAACGGCCGATGCGCACGCCCCAGTCGGGCGCCCCGAGACCGAGCAGCAACAGGCACAGCACCGCGGCGAACACCGCCAGGGTCTTGAACTGGCGCATCAGGTAGGCCTGGGCCCCCTCCTGCACCGCCGCGGAGATCCGCTGCATCTCCTCGGTGCCCTGATCCTTGGCCAGCACGCCCCTGAGCAGCAGGTAGGCGTAGCCGATCGCCAGCAGCGAGACCACGAGCACGATCCAGGTGATGAGGTTCTGGCCGCTGGTCAGCGTTGGCAGGTGCAGGCTCTCGGCCTCCCCCGCCGCGAGCAATGGGGTCATGCGCATCCTCTCCTCATGCCGTACGTCGCTCCTTCTTCCTCACGTAGATCTGACGGGCGACCTTCTCGCCCACGGTGCGGTCGTGGCCGTCCACTCGCACGACCAGTGGGCCGTCGAACGGGTGCTTCTCGCGCACCTCGACCACGACCCCGGGCCGCAGCCCCAGCGTGTCCAGGAAGGACACGACCTCGGGAGCCATCGAGCCCGGCAGCGCCACCACCGCCACGTCTCCGGGCTCGAGCGCGTACAGCGGAGGCATCTGCGGGATCTCCACGACGTCGGGGGCCGGGATCGGGAAACCGTGGGGGCAGGTCTGGGGCCGGTCGAGCGCGACGAACAAGCGGTCCTCGACCTCCTGAGGGAGATCGTGCTCGAAGTCCCCGGCGAGCCGGTCCGCCTCGTTCCACGCGTAGCCGAGCATGTCGGCGAGGAAGCGTTCGACGATCCGGTGCCGGCGGATCGCCGCCACCGCCACCCGCCGCCCCTCGGGGGTGAGCACGACACCGCGGTAGGGCTTGTGGTCGACGAGCCCGCGCTCGGCGAGGCGCTTGAGCGTGGCCGACACGGTACCGGGCGACACGCCGAGGAAGCCGGCGACGTCGCCGGTGTGGGCGTCGGAACCGTCCACCGACAGCCGGTAGACGGCCTTGAGCGCTTCCCGGTCCGTTTTCGACAGGCCTTCACCCATAGTTCGCAGTTGGAAATCTTAACTTTCGTGGCCCCAAAAAGCAACCCGCGGACGGTCCTTCCCTGCCGGTACGCCGCGGGCCGCGGGGGCGGAGCGGGAACCGAGTGACGACCGCCGAGGAAGGTTCAAGTGGGAGCCGGACGCGCCGGGACATCGCGGACGATCGAGCGCCGACCGTGGTCATGGAACACCCCCCAAGGGATCCTGGGGGCAGCCTAGCAGCGGGCTCGCGCCGCGGTCAGAGGAGGCAGACGGCGGTGCCGCAGGCGCAGGTGATGCTGCCCTCGGCGGCGCCCGCGCCGTCGATTTCTAGCACGACGTCCTCGCCGCAGCGGTCGCATACCTCGACGACCACGGCCACCGGCCAGCCGCCGGGCATGCAGTGCGACAGGCGCAGGAGGGGCCGGTTTTGTGGAACCGATAGGGCCACGCCGGTGTCGTTCATCACCGCCCACGTTAGCGGCGCGGTGTGACGACGAAGCGGATATCCGCCGGCCCCGTGGCTCAGATCACGTCGCGGTCGCGCACCTCACGCTCGCGCACCACGGTGGTGTCGGCCGGCCCCCGCCGGAAGGGGGCGAAGCTGCTCCAGAACAGCAGGCTCAGCAGCAGCCCGAGTCCGCCCACGGCGAGCAGTATGTAGCCGACGATCTGGACGTTGAACGCCGACGACGTGACGTTGACGGCGAAAGCAAGGACCGCCCCGAGGGCGATCAGGAACAAGCTCACCCCTATACCCATGTCGCAACGACCTCCTGGGAGGCCCCGTGCCTCCCTCGCCCCGGCTGGATACCCTGTCTGCTCCTGCCACAAACCCGCGGCTCACGGGGTCGCGACGAGGTCGGCGAGCACGGCTCGGGCGGCGTTGCGCCCGGGGAGCCCCGATACGCCCCCACCGGGATGGGTCCCGGCGCCGCAGGCGTAGAGCCCGGCGATCGGCAACCGGTGACGGTTCCAGCCGCGCGCCGGGCGCCGGTCGAACATCCAGTCGGGCAGCATCTCGGCGTGGTCGCAGGCGCCGCCGGTGAGGCCGAAGCGCGCCTCGAGGTCGGCCGGGGTCAGCACCTCGACGTCCACCACGAGATCGCGCAGGCCTGGCAGGTAGGGCTCGAGGCTCGCCAGCACCGCCTCGCCGGCCCGATCCCTGCGCCGGTCCCAGGCCTCGGCCCCGAGACGGGGTGCATGCTGGGCGCGTATCGACAGCACGTGGTGGCCCGGCGGCGCGAGCCCTTCCTCGGTGGCCGATTGCATCACCGCCTCGATCACAAACGCATCCGGCAGCTCGCCGTCTGCGGCCGCTCGTGCCGATGCTTCGACGTGCTCGAGCGAGGGGGCCAGCGTGAGCACCCCGGTGTGCTCGGGGCCCGGACCGTCGGCTCCCGCACCGCCACCCGCGACCCGGGGCAGGCCGGCCAGCGCGCAGTTGACCTTGATGCAGCTGCCTGCGGTCGGCAACAGGGCCACGTCCTCGAGGAACTCGGGCGGCCACGCGTCGTCGGGAACGAGGGCGGCGGTGCGCGCCGGGGTCGCGTTGCTCACCACGACCGGTGCCTCGATCTCGTCGCCCTCGAGGGTGACGACCCCGCCTGCACGCCGCCCCGGCCCAAGGCGCAGCTGGGTGACCTCGACGCCGGTGCGGATGCTCGCCCCGTGTCCCCGGGCGGTCGCCGCTAGGGCCTCGGTAAAGGACCCGATGCCTCCGTGCACGAAGGCGCGCGTGCCGGCGGTGCCGCCGGCGTCGGCGAGCATCCGGCGGAGGTAGAGGAACGCGGTTCCGGGGGTACGGGGGCCGGCAGCGCTGCCCGACACCGCCGCGGCTGCGCACAGGCCTTGCAGTGCGGGCGACGTGAGGTAGCGCTCGCACAGCTGCGCGATCGACGCCTCCAGCATGAGCGCGGGGAGGTCGCGTTGCCCCCCGGCGCGCAGGGCGCGGCGTACCTGGCGGCGGGTGGCCGGGAAATCCAGGGTCGGACGCAGCCGCGTCGCGGCCGCGGCGAACAGCGCGTGCATCTCCTCGAAGCCGGCCGCGTCGCGCGGGAAGCGCTCGGCCACCACCGCCGCGGCCCCGGGCCCGGCCGGCACGGCGACCCCTCCGGCATCGGGCAGGAGGAGGTAAGCGGCGGGTTCGACCGCACGCAGTCGCAGCCGCAACCCGAGCTCGGACACGATCGATCGGTCCAACCACGCCACGGTGTCGGCCACGGTACCGACGCGGTAACCGGGCCACGGCTCCCCGGTCACGCACGCTCCGCCGATGTGCGAAGCCCGCTCGAGCACGACGACGTCGAGCCCGGCGCGGGCGAGATAGGCGGCGCACACGAGCCCGTTGTGGCCGGCACCGACGACGATCGCGTCGTGGCGCCCGGCCGCGCGGCCGGCCTGCTGCGTTGCCGAGCCCGCCATGCCACCCCCCGGAAGCGACCATTGCCGTAGAGGACGCCAGCAGGCTACCGTTGCGGGATGGCACTCGCCGCGTTCTGCACCGTCTGCCAGCGGACCGTGTACGTCGAGGACGAGGCCACACCGGTGTGCCCGGTGTGCTCGTCGCCGCTGCTCGAGACCGCGCCGGTCGAGCGGCGGCTGCGCGAGCAGGAGTCAGCGCAGGACGAGGATGCCGAGGAGGCTCAGCCGGGCGGCTCGTAGTAGGCCGTGCGGACGTCGCCGCCGGCGATCGTGATCGAGGTCACGGAGCCGGTGGAGCACGGCACGAGCCCGAGCCACGGGGGCAGCCGGGTGCCGGTAAGCCCGGCACGTGCCACGAGCAGGGGGGTCTGGTGGGTGACGATCACGACGTCCCGGCCCCCGGCGTCTGCCACCGCCGCCTCGATCGCCGCCAGCATGCGCTTCTCGATGTCTGAGAACGCTTCGCCCCACGACGGCCGCAGCGGGTTGCGCAGGTGCCACAAGCGGCGCGGCGAGGACAGCAGGGCGCGCGCACCGCGTACGAGGCCCTCGAAGTGCGTGGCGGTCTCGAGCAGGCGCTCGTCGATCTCGGGTTCGAGCCCGAGACCGGCCCCGATCACCTCGGCGGTCTCCCGGGTGCGCTCCAGGGGCGAGCAGCGCAGCACCGCCACCGGCGCCCCCGCGAGATGGGCGGCAGCCTGTTGCGCCTGGCGGCGCCCCCTGTCGCTCAGGTGATAGCCGGGCAGCCGCCCGTAGAGCAGGCCGTCTGGGTTGTGCACCTCGCCGTGGCGCACGAGATGCACGGTGTAGGCGGTCACGGCCACAGGATAGGAGCACGCCCCGGCCCCGCCGGTAGGCTCGACGGGTCGTGGCCGACATCGTGCTCTTCGGGGCGACCGGTTATACCGGCAGGCTGACCGCCGCGGAGCTGGCGCGCCGGGGTTCCTCGTTCGCCGTGGCCGGGCGCTCCCGGGCCCGCCTGGAAGCGCTTGCCGCCGAGGTCGGCGATCCGCCGGTCGTGGTTGCCCGGGTCGGCGAGACCGATGCGTTCGCGGCCGGACTGCAAGGGGCACGCGTACTGATCAGCTGCGTCGGTCCCTTCGTCGAGCTCGGGGATACCGCAGTCCAGGCCGCGTTGCAGGCGCGCGTGCACTACGTGGACTCCACCGGCGAAGGACCCTTCATCGATCGGCTGCAGGGCACCGCGGCGGATGCCGCGCGCGCCGCCGGGATCGTGCTCGCTCCGGCCATGGGCTTCGACGAGGTCCCGGCCGACCTCGCCGCGACCTTGGCGGCGTGCGAGCTCGACGACCCCGAGGTCGTGCTCACCTACGCCATGCCGGGCGGCGCCTCGGCCGGGACGATCCGTTCGGCCCTGGGCATCCTCGCCGCGCCGGGCCCATGGCTCGAGGACGGCGCGGTGCGGTGGATCGGCGCCGGCGCCGATC
>CADDZG010000127.1 GCA_902812355.1 Actinomycetota bacterium
ACGCCCACCCGTCGAGGCCTGCGCCGGGCTCGTCGGCGAGCGCGCGGCACTCGACCCCGGCGGCCTCCAGCCGCGGCCGCAGGGGGTGGGAAGGATCCTCGAAGAGAACGCAACGCGCGGCACTCAGCGCCTCGAGCTCCCCCAGGGTCAGCAAATCGGTGTCCTGCGCAGCGAGGCACACGACGAGCAACGGCATCACGCGGCCCCCGGCGGCGCGATCACGGCCCGAGCGGCGGCAACGGGCTCCCGCTCGGAACGAACGGGGTCGGCGCCCCGTTGGGCAGGTCCTCGGGAGCGGGATCTCCGATCTGCAGGGTGCGGGGGTCTAGGGTGCCGAAGCGCGGGTTGATCGTGACCTTGAGGGCGCGGTAGCGCTCCTGCATCCAGCGCGCCCACGCCCGCTGCTGGGCCCGCGCGCCGAGCTGCGCCTCGATGCGGTCGCGTGCCGCCTGCAGCGACAGAGTGCGCTTGCCGAGCAGGCGGAAGACCTCGAACCCGTTCTGAGTGTTCACAGGTTGGGTGACCTCGCCGGGGCCGAGGTTCTCGAGCGCGAACCTGACGTTGGGGTTGAGGCTCGCCACCGCCACCCAGCCCATGTCTCCCCCCTTGGCGGCGCTGGAACGCTCCGACGAGTAGCGCTTGGCGGCCTTGGCAAAGAGCGCGGGGACGCGCGCCGAAGGCGCGCTGCGCAGCCGCCGGGCCACCGATCGGGCCCGGTCGAAGTCGTTGGCCGGGAACACGATGCGCGCGAGATGCAGCTGGCGGAAGCGCGCCAGGTGGCTGCGGTAGTAGGCCCTCACCCGATCCGAGCTCACCGATACGCGTGCGATCACCCGGCGGTGGAGCTCGTCCTGCAGCAGCTGATCCTCGATCAGACGCCGCAGCTGCGCTACGGTGAGCCCCTGCTGGGACACCGCCTGCAGGAAGGCCTTGCGGTTGGGGTAGTTGCGCCGTATCGCCTGCAGCTGGGCCTCGACCTGATGCCGGCTCACGGTCATGCCACGGCGCGCCGCCACGTAACGGATCACCTTCTCCCGCACGATGTTGGACAGGTAACCCTGCTCGAACTGTCGGGCCGCCTTCTCCGGAGAGCTCTGCGACGCCAGCTGCTTGAACTGCGCCGTCCTCTTGAACGTCTGCAGCGCCTGCTGCACCTGATGCAGGGGTATGTCGCGTCCCCTCACCGAGGCTGCAGCTTGGTCGGCGAGGTATCCGCAGCCCGACAAAGCCAGGGCTCCGGCTAGGGCGACGGCGATGAGGACGCGGGCGCGCCGGGTCGGTCTCCTGTTGGTCATGACTGCGCCGAGAGTAACTGCTCGAGGAGCTCTATGAGCCAGGTGACGACGCCGTGGCGCGGCAGCACCCGCTCGGGCACGAGCAGCGTGGCCGTGGTCGCCCGCCACTCCGCCTGGGGCAGGATCCGCCGCAGGCGAACCTGGCGCGAGTCCTCGAGCTCGATCGGTCGCACCCTGAGGTTGCCGGCCACGGTGGCGGCCTCGGTGATGCCCTGCTGGAGCATCAAGGCGCGCAGGCGGGCGACCTCGAACAGCGCCTCGACCGGTTCCGGCAGGGGCGTGCCGAAGCGGTCGTGGAGCTCGCTGCGCACCTCAGCCATCTCCTCGGTAGTGCGGGCCGAGGCGATGCGCCGGTAGGCGTCGAGGCGCACGTTCTCGTCGGCGATGTAGGTCTTGGGGATGAACGCCTTCAGCGGGAGGTCGATGCGCACCTCGGTGTCCTCGGGCACCGGCGTGCCCTTTGCTTCATCGAGCGCCGAGCCCATCATCTTGACGTAGAGGTCGAAGCCGACCTCGGCTATGTGGCCGCTCTGCTCGGCCCCCAGGAGGTTGCCGGCACCCCGTATCTCCATGTCCCGCATGGCGATGCGGAAGCCCGAGCCCAGCCCGGTGTGCTCGGCGATCGTCTTGAGGCGTTCGTGTGCTTCCTGGGTGATGGCACGTTCGGGGGGCCAGAAGAGGTATGCGTAAGCGCGCTCGTGGGCGCGGCCGACGCGTCCGCGCAGCTGGTACATCTGACTGAGCCCGAGCAGGTCGGCACGCTCGACGATCAGGGTGTTGACGGTGGGTATGTCGAGACCGGATTCGATGATCGTCGTGCACACGAGCACGTTGGTCTTGGCATCGCCGAAATCCAGCATCGCTTGTTCGAGGGCGCGCTCTTCCATCTGCCCGTGGGCGATGCCAATGCGTGCCTCGGGCACGAGCTCGGCTATCCGGCCCGCCGCGTACCGGATCGTGTCCACCCGGTGGTGCACGAAGAAGACCTGTCCGTCGCGCAGGAGCTCGCGCCGTATTGCCGACGCGACCGTGTCCTCGTCGTACTCGCCGACGTAGGTCAGCACCGGATGACGGTTCTCCGGCGGGGTGTCGACGAGGCTGATCTCCCGGATCCCCGACATCGCCATCTCGAGGGTGCGCGGGATCGGGGTTGCGGTCATCGTCAGCACGTCGACGTTGGTCCGCAGGCGCTTGAGTTTCTCTTTGTGCTCGACGCCGAAACGCTGTTCCTCGTCGACCACCACGAGGCCGAGCCGGGCGAAACGCACGTCGTCCTGCAGCAGCCGGTGGGTGCCGATCACCACGTCGACCTTGCCGGAGGCGAGATCCGCCAGCACTACGCGCGCCTCGGCGGGTGACAGGAAGCGGGACAGCATCTCGACCCGCACGGGGAAGGGCCGGAAACGCTCCACGAAGGTCGCGTGGTGCTGCTGAGCGAGGATCGTCGTCGGTACCAAGACGGCGACCTGCATCCCATCCTGCACGGCCTTGAACGCGGCGCGCACGGCGATCTCGGTCTTGCCGTAACCGACATCCGCGCACACCAGGCGATCCATCGGCACCGGACGCTCCATGTCGTCCTTGACCTCGTCCACGGCCCGGATCTGGTCCGGTGTCTCTTCGTAGGGGAAGGCATCCTCGAGCTCGCGCTGCCACGGCGTATCCGGGGAGAAGGCGTGGCCCGACGCCCTCAGACGGTCGGCGTACAGGCGCACCAGCTCGGCGGCGATCTCGCGCGTGCGCCGGCGTACCCGGGCTTTGGATCTCGACCACTCCGAGGACCCCAGCCGGTGCAGGCGCGGAGCCTCGCCGCCGACGTAACGCGACACGAGGTCGATCTGATCGGAGGGAACGTAGAGCTTGTCGCCCTTGGCGTACTCGAGCACGAGGTACTCGCGGTGCATCCCGAGCAGGTCGCGTTCGACCATCCCCTGGAAGCGGCCGATGCCGTGCACCTCGTGCACCACGAGATCGCCGACCGCGAGGTCTAAGGGGCCGGTGTCGACCCTGCGGCGACGCGCCGCGATCCGCCGGTGCGCCGCGCCCGAGCGCCGGCCGGTGATGTCGGATTCAGAGATCAGCGCAAGGCGGGCATCGGGCAGCACGAAACCCCGCCCGAGCTCGGCGACCACGATCGTCGCCCCGGGCCCGGCCGTCGCGCCCGGCGCCGCATCGGCCACCTGCATCGTGAGACCCGCCTGCGCGAAGTTGGCACGCATCCGTTGCGCGGTCTCCGGCAGAGAGGCGGCCACCACCGCGCGGTAACCCTGGGACAGGAGCGCACGCACCCGCTCGACCAGAACCTCGGGCTTGCCCACGGTGTCGGTGAAGGTGTCAACTCGCAGCACGTCGGTCGAAGGGTCGGTGAAGGCAGACAGAAGCACCGGCGCGCCGGCCGGCGCGAGCGCATCCTGCAGGGAGGTGAAATGATCGTGCGCCGCATCCCCGGCCCCCGAGGCGCGCGCCCATTCCTGCAGCTGCTCGGCGATCTCCGCCGCCCTGTCCTGCACCCGCTTGGGTTCGCATACGACCACCGGCGCCCCCGATGGCAGGAACGACGTCAGCGGGCGCAGCTCCCCGGCAAGCAGGGGCAGCACTCGCTCGGCCCCGGGCTCGAGCACGCCCTCGGCCAGGCGTTGCAGCACCGGGTCGGCTCTGTGGCGAGCCAGCTCGGCGGCCCTGGCGACGGTCGCCGCGTCCGTGCGCAGCTCGCGTGCCGGGGGCACGCGCACCGGGCCGCTGGGCTCGAGGCTGCGCTGCGACGCCAGCGCGAAGCGGCGAAGCGAGGCGATCTCGTCGCCCCAGAACTCGGCCCGCACCGGGCGCTCGAGCGCCGGCGGGAAGACGTCGAGGATCCCGCCCCTGACGGCGAACTCGCCGCGGCGTTCGACGATGTAGTTGCGTTCGTAGCCGAGGTCCACCAGCCGGCGGGGCAGGTCCTCGAAGGCGAGCTCGGCCCCCTCCTCGAGCACCAGCACGTCGCCCTCCGGCGGCGGCGCCACGAGCTGGGTGAGCCCCTGGGCGGTGGTCACGACCACGAAGGCATCCCCGGCGCGCAGCCGCAGCAGCACGTCGAGGCGGCGGCCCATCGTGTCCACCGACGGCGACAGCGGCTCGCCGGGCAACACCTCCCAGCCCGGGAAGACCTCGCCCCCGCCGGGCCCGAGGAAGGCGCGGACGTCGCGCGCCAGGGCGTCGGCGTCCTCGTTGCGGGCGACGACGGCCAGCACCGGCGAGTCGAGGTGCCGCACGAGCGCGGCGAGCACGAACGGGCGGGCCGGATCCGCGACCGTAACCCCAGACGGCGCGCCGAGCAGAGCGCGCACGCGCTCGTCGGGGAAGAGGTCGAGCAGGGGGGCTAGTGGAGCCACTGGGATCGAGTCTACGGTCCCCGCGCCGCTGCCGGGCCTCCGGCGCCGGCGGCGTTCCTCAGCCGAAGAAGAGCTCGGCCGTGCCGTGCAGACCCGTGCCTGACCCCGAGGGCGCACCGAGGCCGCGGGACGGGCGCAGGGGCTCGAGCTGCGCGGCCACCGTCCCGTCGGCCACCTCCGCTGCGACCAGCTCGGCGACGAAGGGCGCCGAAGTGACGCCTGCAGGTATCACGGTGATGTAGACGCCCTCGACCCCGGGCAGGGGGCCCACGAGGGGCAGTCCTTCCGACGGCATCGGCCTCCGCTCGACCACGAGCCGCTCGATTGCGGCGCCCGCGAGCCGGGGGAACGCTTTCTGCGCCTGGTGCAACAGGCGCAGGGCGTGGCGCGACGTCGGGTCGGCGCCGACCCGCTCCCGCAAGCCCTCGCAGATCATCACGCGCCCGTCCTCCATGCGGCGTAGACGCACCGGCGGCCCCGAGGCAGGAGCGACGTACACGGTCCCGAGAACGATCGGAGCCACGGGCCCGGTGACGGCGAGGAGACCGGAGGGGACGTCCATCGGCAGCTCCCAGCCGAAACGGGCGAGCAACGCCGCGGTCTCGTTCCCCGCCGCCACCACCACCCGGGCGGCATCCAGCTCCCAGTCACCAACGGCAACCGCCACCGACGAAGGACCGAAGCGTAAGCGAGCCCGGCCGGCCACGGTCACCCCTCCGTGGCGGGCGAAAGCTCGCCGGAAGGCCCCGAGGGCCCGCAGCAGCTCGACCTGCCCGTCTCCGGGCGCGTGGCAGGCGGTAAGCGCCCGTTGCGGAGCCGCCCAGGGCTGCAGGCCGGCAACCTCACGTGCATCGATCGGCACGACCGCATAGCCGCGCCGGCGGGCGCGTTCAACGATGCCGTCCAGACGCCGCGCCTCGGGCGGGTCCTCGGCCCAGCAGGTCTGCCCTTCCCACCGCAGACCGAGGTCCTCGTCGGAGCGAGCCTGCCACCGGCGCCACGCCGCCATGCCCTGCCGCTTGAGGCCGTAGAGGACATCGTCGTCCTCGTCCAGGGCGCTGAGTGAGGCGAAGGAAAGGGCGGAAGCGCCGCCAGGCCTCCGGTTGCGATCGATCAGGATCGTAGACACGTCGCGCCTCTGCAGCTCGAGCGCGATGGCGCTGCCGGCGAGGCCTCCGCCTACCACGACGACCGGTCCCATCATCCTTGCTACCCCTCGCTGGTTCGGGTGATCGTTCCAATCCTCGGAGCCGTGGCAGCCAACGTTCAGGGCCGAACGGCCCGGTCGCGTGGGACTGATGGGGCCCGCTAGGGCCCCCATCTGCGGCGCTCGCCGCGGGTCCGGCGGCCCACCGCGGGGAGCCGTTGCGCACGTAGAGGTCAGGACGAACGTCTCTACCCGGACCGAGCGGGGTTCGGCGACCATCGATCCCGTAAGGCCCGCGGGTGGCGAACGACCCGGGGGGCGACACGGCGAGAGCTGGAGGTTGGAGATGAAGCGGAGGACGTTCGATTGGATCCTGTCGACCAGCGGGATGATGCTCACGATCGTGCTGCTGGCCGTGGGGGCCCTTCTGCTGTGGGGCTACAGCTTCACCAACGGCAGCGTGCACCAGCAGCTCGCGGCGCAGAAGATCTACTTCCCGCCGAAGGGCAGCGAGGCGATAACCAGCCTGCCGGCGAGCGACAGGCCGTACATCGTCCGTTACGCCGGCGAACAGCTCGTCAACGGAGCGCAGGCGAAGGCTTACGCCGACCACTTCATCGCGGTCCACCTCAACGAGATCGGCGGGGGCCAGACCTACGCCCAGCTGAGCGCCAAGGCGTTGGCAAACCCCGACAACACCAAGCTCGCCGACCAGGTGGCCACCATGTTCCGGGGCGAGACCCTGAGGGGCCTCCTGCTCAATGCCTACGCTTTCTGGCAGCTGGGCCAGATCGCTCTGTACTCGGCGATCGTGAGCTTCGGACTCGGCCTCGTGATGCTCGTGCTGTCGCTGCTCGGCTTCGTCCACCTGCGTCGCACGGCGCCTGAGGAGGAGTTCGTGCCCGGCGCCCACACCACGAGGGCGGCCACCGCCTAGCTCGCTACTGGACCGGTCC
Source organism: Actinomycetota bacterium (assembly GCA_902812355.1). Lineage (GTDB taxonomy): Bacteria > Actinomycetota > CADDZG01 > CADDZG01 > WHSQ01 > CADDZG01. Next base: position 6,770 of record CADDZG010000127.1, read on the forward strand.
CGGCGCCCACGCCGGGACCGAGTCCCGCTGCGGCACCGGCCTGGAGGCTTCCGGGCCGATCCCGGCTCCTGCGAAACCCCGCCACCCCGCACCGGGCCCCCCCGCCGGTGCTGCGGCGCG
>CADDZG010000128.1 GCA_902812355.1 Actinomycetota bacterium
CTTCTACGCTGGCACGCTCGGTTTGCGCCTGGTCAAGAGGTGTATCAACCAGGACGACCCGACCGTCTATCACCTCTTCTACGCCGACGAGCACGGCGACCCGGGCTCGGACATCACCTTCTTCGAGTATCCGGGGGTGCCCAGGGGCCGGGCGGGGGCCGGCATGGTCCACCTGATCCAATGGCGCGTCGCGTCGCCACAAGCTCTCGGGTTCTGGGAGCGGCGGCTCGAGGACCACGGCGCGCCGGTACGGCGCGACCGCGACGGCCTCACCTTCTCCGATCCCGAGGGCCTGACCCACCGGCTCGTGGTGGATCGTTCCGGCGATCCGCCTCTGCCGGCCGACGGTCATCCCGAGGTGCCGGCCGAGCACGCGTTGCTCGGCTTCGACGGCGTGCGCGCCTACGCGGCCGATCCCTCGGCGAGCCGCGGTCTGCTCGCCGACGTGCTCGGCTTCCGGGGCGGCCCGGAACGCTGGGAGGTGAGGGGTTCGGCGCGCGGATCGACCTACGTCTACGACGAGGCTCCGGCCCGTCGCGGTCTCCAGGGGGCCGGTACGGTGCACCACGTGGCGTGGCACGCGGCTACCGAGGATCACGAGGCATGGCACGAGGCGGTGGCTCGCGCCGGGGCGCGGCCGACTCCGATCATCGACCGCTACTACTTCCGCTCCATCTACTTCCGTGAGCCGTCGGGGGTGCTGTTCGAGCTCGCCACGCCCGATCCAGGCTTCGCCGTGGACGAGCCGCCGGAGTCGCTGGGAACGCGTCTGTCGCTGCCCCCCGACTTCGAGCACCTGCGGGCCAAGCTGGAGGACATCCTCAAACCGCTGCCGGACCCGCGCGCCGAAGCCGCGGCCCGCAGCTAGGGGCGGACGGAGCGGCCCGGGGGGAGCCATGCCGGGGGAGGACGAAGAGGCCCGGGCCGGGCTGCTCGACGCGGCGGCGGCGATCGCGCGCGACAACCTGCCGCGGGAGAACGCGCGGGTCTTCGAACGGTTCCTGCTCGGCTACTACTCGGGCGTGCCCTACGAGGACCTCGCCGGGCGCAGCCCCGAGGACGTCTACGGCGCCGCCCTCGCCCACTGGGACCTGGCGCGCACGCGCGCGCCCGGACGTCCCGAGGTCCGCGTGTACACACCGCGCTTAGAGCAGCACGGGTGGCGCAGCAGCCACACGGTGATCGAGGTCGTCAACGACGACATGCCCTTCCTCGTCGATTCGACCCGTAACGAGATATCCCGTCACGGGCTCGGCATCCATCTCGTCCTGCACCCGATCTTCCCGGTTCGGCGCGATGCCTCGGGCGCCATCGCCGAGGTCTTCGATGCGGGTTCCCCGGCTCCCGAGGGGGCCGTTTTCGAGTCGTTCATGCACTTCGAGGTCGATCGCGTCGGGGAGACGGCGGAGCTCGGGGAGCTGCGGACCGACCTGCTGCGCGTCCTCGACGACGTGCGCGCTGCGGTCGAGGACTGGCAACCGATGCGGGCGCGCCTGCACGAGGTGGCGGCCGAGCTCGCCACCCGGCCCCCACCGGTGGATCCCGAGGAGCTGGCCGAGGCCGCGGAGCTGCTGGCGTGGCTCGCCGACGACCACTTCACCTTCCTTGGCTACCGCGCCTACGAGCTCGACCGAGGCGGCGAGGAGTTGGTTCTGCGCGCCCTGCCGGGCTCGGGCCTCGGCATCCTGAGGCGGGAGCCGCCGTCGGCGACGAGCTTCGCCGGCCTGCCCGAGGAGATCGGCCGCCGGGCCCTCGAGCGCAACCTCTTGATCCTGACCAAGGCCAACTCCCGGGCCACCGTGCACCGCCCCAGCCGGCTCGACTACGTCGGTATCAAGCGCTTCGACGACCACGGCGACGTGCTCGGTGAGCACCGTTTCCTCGGCCTCTACACCTCGACCGCCTACAACACCAGCCCCACCCAGATACCCGTGCTCCGCAGCAAGTATCGCCGGGTGATAGAGCGCGCCGGGTTCCCGCCGGGGACCCACAGCCGCAAGGACCTCGAGACCGTGCTCGAGAGCCACCCGCGCGACGAGCTGTTCCAGAGCACGGTGGACGAGCTCTACGACGCGGCCATGGCGATCCTGCACCTGCAGGAGCGCCAGCGCCTGCGCCTGATCGTGCGGCGCGACGCTTACGGCCGCTTCTTCTCGTGCTTGGTATTCCTGCCGCGTGACCGCTACAACACCGATTCCCGCCGCCGGATCCAAAAGATCCTCACCGAGGCTTTCCACGGGACCGACGTCGATTACGCCACCCAGGTGTCGGAGTCGGTCCTCGCCCGCCTGCACTACGTGATCTATTCGGATCCGAAGCAACCGATCCACTACGACGTGGCGGCGATCGAGAGCCGCCTCGAGGACGCGATCCGCACGTGGACGGATCGGCTGCGGGCCGCGTTGATCGCCGAGCTCGGCGAGGAACGCGGGCTGCAGGTGTTGGGCCGCTACGGGGAGTCGTTCCCCCCCGGTTACCAGGAGACGACCGCGCCTCGCCGCGCGGTCGTGGACATCGAGCACCTCGAGCGGCTCGACCCCGCCCGGGGTCTCGACACGAGCCTGTATCGGCCCATGGAGGCGCCTTCGGGGGCCCTGCGCTTCAAGCTGTACACGACCGGCGAGCGCGTGATGCTGTCGGACATCTTGCCCCGCCTCGAGCACATGGGGGTCAAGGTGGTCGACGAGCATCCCCATGAGGTGCACGTCGACGGTGCCGTGCGGTGGATCTACGATCTCGGCCTCACCTGCCCCGATCCCGATGCGCTGCAGAGCGACCGGGCGCGCTCTCTCTTCCAGGAGCTCTTCAAGCACGTGTGGGAGGGCTCCGTCGAGGACGACGGTTTCAACCGCCTGGTCGTGGTGGCCGGGCTCGGCTGGCGCGACATCGTCATCCTGCGCGCCTACTTCAGGTACATGCGCCAGGCCGGCAGCCTGTTCAGCCAGAGCTACGTAGAAGATGCGCTTGCCGGCAACCCCGCGGTGGCGCGCGACCTGATCGCGCTGTTCCATCGGCGCTTCGATCCCGATTTGCCGGCGGACGAGCGCCAGCGCGCCGCGCAGGTCGACGAGCTCGGCGGGCGGATCGAGCACGCCCTCGATGACGTGGCGAGCCTCGACGAGGATCGCATTCTGCGCGCTTACCTGGCCCTGATCCGGGCCACGCTGCGCACGAATCTCTACCAGCGTGACGACCGGGGGAGACCCAAGGCGCACCTGTCGTTCAAGCTCGACCCGCACGCGATCCCGGATCTGCCCCTGCCGCGTCCCGAGTTCGAGATCTTCGTGCACTCACCGCGCACCGAAGGCGTGCACCTGCGCGGCGGCAAGGTGGCGCGCGGCGGTATCCGGTGGTCAGACCGCCGCGAGGACTTCCGTACCGAGGTGCTCGGCCTCATGAAGGCCCAGCAGGTCAAGAACTCGATCATCGTCCCGGTCGGAGCCAAGGGTGGTTTCGTGGTCAAGCGTCCGCCGCCGGACGGGGATCGCGACGCGCTGCTCGCCGAGGTCCAGGAGTGCTACCGCACCCTGATCCGCGGTCTCCTCGACCTCACCGACAACCTCGTGGACGGCGGCGTCCGGCCCCCGCCGCGCGTCGTGCGCTACGACGGCGACGACACTTATCTCGTGGTCGCGGCGGACAAGGGCACGGCGACGTTCTCGGACATCGCCAACGACATCTCGGCGGCCTACGGCTACTGGCTCGGGGACGCGTTCGCCTCGGGCGGGTCGACCGGCTACGACCACAAGGAGATGGGCATCACCGCCCGGGGGGCGTGGGTGTCGGTCGCCCGTCACCTGCGCGAGCTCGGCGTCGACGTGGATCGGCAGGACTTCACCATGGTGGGCATCGGGGACATGTCCGGAGACGTCTTCGGCAACGGCGCGCTGCGCTCGGAACACATCAAACTGATCGCCGCGTTCGACCATCGTCATGTCTTCATCGACCCCGATCCCGACCCGCGCGCCTCCTTCGCCGAACGTCGCCGTCTCTTCGAGCTGCCGCGCTCGTCGTGGGACGACTACGACCGCGCGCTCCTGTCCGAGGGCGGGGGGATCTACCCGCGCACCGCGAAGTCGATCGCGCTGTCGCCGCAGGCGCGCGACGCGCTCGGTATCGAAGCCGACAGGCTGACCCCCAACGAGGTCGTATCGGCGATCCTGCGGGCGCCGGTGGACGTGCTCTTCAACGGGGGCATCGGGACCTTCGTCAAGGCCGGCGACGAGAGTCACGCCGAGGTCGGGGACCGCACCAACGACGCCGTGCGGGTGAACGCCGGCGAGCTGCGCTGCCGGGTGGTGGGCGAGGGTGGCAACCTCGGCTTCACCCAGCGTGCCCGGGTCGAGTTCGCGCTCGCCGGGGGCCGCATCAACACCGACTCGATAGACAATTCGGCCGGCGTCGACTGCTCGGACCACGAGGTCAACATCAAGATCCTGCTCGATGCCGTGGTCGCCGCCGGCGACCTCACCGTCAAGCAGCGCAACGAGCTGCTGGCGGACATGACCGACGAGGTCGCCGGGTTGGTGCTGTCCCACAACCACGATCAGGCGCGCGCCCTGGCGCACTCGGTGGCTCAGGCGCCGGCGATGATCTCGGTCCACGAGCGCTACATCCGTGCTCTCGAACGCTCGGGACGGCTCGACCGGCACCTCGAGTTCCTCCCCGGCGACGACGAGCTCGCCGCCCGGCGCGAGCGCGGCAAGGGTCTGACCTCGCCGGAGTTCGCGATCCTTCTCGCCTACACCAAGCTCGACCTCAAGGACCGCCTGCTGGCTTCGGACGTGCCCGAGGACCGCTTCCTCGCCCGCTACCTCGAGCGCTACTTCCCGCGGCGGCTGCGCGACCGTTTCGCCGGCCGGATCGCCGGGCACCCCTTGCGCCGCGAGATCATCGCCACCGAGGTCGCCAACGACATCGTCGACTCCGAGGGCACGACCTTCGTGTTCCGCCTCGGCGAAGAGACGGGGGCCGGAGCCGAGGACATCGTGCGCGCGGCCACCGCGGCGTTCGAGGTGCTGGGGTCCAGGGAGCTCAGGGCGGACATCGAGGCGCTCGGGTCGGAGGTCCCCGCCGATGTCCAGACCGAGATGGTGCTCGAGGTGCGCAAGCTCGCGGAACGCGTGGCGCGCTGGCTGCTGCGCCACGTCCCCGGCCCCCTCGACGTGTCCGAGGTCGTGGCCGCCTACGGGCCCGGGTGCGCCGAGCTCGCCGGACGCCTTGCCGCGCTGGTGCGGGGCGCGGACCGCCGGCGCCTGGAGGCGACGGCGTCGTCCCTGCGTGCGAACGGCGTCCCCGACGACCTCGCCGCGAGGGTCGCGGTGTGCCCCGCGATGAGCTCGGCACCCGACATCGTGGACGTCGCCCGGGCCACCGGGGCCGCCGTCGACGACGCCGCCAGCGCATTCCTGATCCTCGCCGACGAGCTACAGCTGGCGTGGCTGCGGGACCGGATCCTCGGGCTCCCGCGCGCCGGCAGGTGGCAAACGCTGGCGCGCGACGCCCTGCGCAGCGATCTCTCGGGATGGCATCAGGCGCTGGCCGTCGAGGCGATGGGGTCGGGCCCGTCCGGCGCCGGGCCCGAGGAGCGCGTGCAGGCGTGGCTACAACGCGACCCGGAGCGGATGCGGCGCTACAAGGCCGTGATCGGCGACATCCAGAGTGCGGGGGAGAGCGACCTCGCCACGATGGCGGTGGCGCTGCGCGCGGTGCGAGCCCTGGCGTCGACCGCGGGCCGCCCACGCACCGCCGTGGCCGACGGCTAGCCGCCGACGCCGAGCAGGGCGCTACGCAGCTCGTCCGGCAGCGGCCGGGGACGGTTGCTGCCGGGCGTGATCACGACGTAGGTCACCGTGGCCGTGCACGCCTCGCGCCCGTCGACCGTGGCGCGGTAGGCGAGGTCGAAGGACGACCGGCCGAGGCGGGGGACGGTGGCCGCGACCTCGATCACGTCGTCGAAGCCGGCCGGACCCTTCCACGCGAGCTCGGCCCGCACCACCATGAAGTCGAACCCTTCAGGAGAGGTGAAGGTTTGCTTGGGCGGAAACCCGAGCGCATCGAACAGGCGGGTGGCGGTCTCGTCGAAGTAGGTGAGCCAGTGGGCGTTGAACACCACCCCCTGGGCGTCGACCTCCCCGTAACGCACCCGGATCCTGTGGGCGAACGCCATCGCCCGAGTATCGCCCCTCTGCCACACTCGGGACGATGTGCCTGCTGGTAGGTGTCGGACTCCTGGTGCCGCGCGTCGCGCTCGTGCTGCTATGGCTCTTCACCGACGTCCTCGCCCGGGTCTTCGACACCTTCGTGTGGCCGCTGCTCGGCTTCTTCGTGCTGCCCACCACGACCCTGCTGTACGCCGCGTCCGCCGACCTCTTCGGCGGCGCCACCGGGCCGGAGGTGGTGGCGACCCTGCTCGGGCTGGCGATCGACCTCGGTGTGATCGGCGGCGGGCGCGGCATCGGCCGGCGCATGTGAACCGCCCCGGAGTGGTTGAGCCGTCCCCGCGTGCTGCCGACGTTGCCCCTGAAGAGGCGGGACGCATGCGGCCGTGCGCCGTCGCATCGAGGTCGATCGATGGAACCGGATGTCTACAGCGTGGCGCTTCTGCTCGCCGGGGCTGCGGCCGCGGCGGGCGGCGTCTACATATCGAGGCGCCGCCGGGACGGCCCGGCCGCGGCTCTGGCGGTGGCTCTCGCGGCGCTCGCCTTCTGGGACGTGGGTGGCGCCCTCGAGAGCGCGGCTACGAACCGCGCCGCCACGGTGCTGTGGGGCGATGCCAAGTACCTCGGGATCGTCGTGGCCGCACCGGCCCTGCTGTGCTTCGCCGTGCTGTACCGCTACCGGGGCCGCCGCAGGCTCGGGCGGGCAT
>CADDZG010000129.1 GCA_902812355.1 Actinomycetota bacterium
TCGGGTCGGGGGGATGTAGCCCGCCGGGCCTGCGATGCGGGCCTGTCGGGTCAGGGGATGTAGGGAGGTACCGCCGGGAGCGGAACCCCCGGGTAACGGTCGATCTCGCGCTCGAGGGTGAGCTTGACATGGTCCTCGCGCGAGCCGATCCGCCGGTCCACCTCTCTGAAGCCGAGCTTCTGCAGGCGCCGCAGCTCGCCCTGGTAGCTCTTGCGCAGCTTGCCGCCGGGCTGGGTGAGGTAGGCGTCGAGGTGGACCGTCTGTGTGACCCGCTTCTGCTTGCCGTCTGCCATGGCCGCAAGGCTACCAGCCACGGCCTACAGCCACCCCCGCCGGCGGAAGAAGACGTAGAGCCCGACCGAGCCGCACCCCATCAGCGCCAGGGCGAGCCACAGGCCGATGAACGAGCCCGCCGGCGGGAGCAGGTGCACGTTCATGCCGTAGAAGGAGGTCACCAGGGTCGGCACCGCCACGATCGCGGCCCACGCGGTGAGCTTCCGGTTGATCTCGTTGAGTGTGTCGGCCTGCTCGCCCCGGGTGAGGTCGAGCACCGCCGTGGCGAGATCGTCGACGTTGCGGATCTGTGCCTGGATCCGCAGGGTGTGGTCGTGGACGTCTTGGAACAGCCGGCGGGCGTGCTCGTCCGACACTCGCTCGTCCCCTTGGGTCCCGATGCGTTCCAGCACCGAGGTCAGGGGCAGGGCGTAGCGGCGCAAGCGGGATACCTGCTGCTTGATCGAGTACAGATGCGTCTGCTCGGGCAGGGGTACCGGGCGCCGGCCGGCGGTGACCCCGGCCGCCCTCAGGGCCTGATCCTCGAGCTGCTCGATCCGGTCCTCGAGCCGGCCGGCGATCGCCTCGTAGTCGTCGACCACCGTGTCCACCAGGACGTGCAGCATCCTGGCGGGACGGTCGATCTCGTCGCTCTGCTGCTGCAGCCGGGTGCGGGCCTCGGACACGCAGCGTCCGGCCCCCGCGTGGGCGACGAGCACGTAGCCCCGGCCCACGAAACACGAGATCTGGCGCGGCTCGAGCTGGCCGAGGTGCTCGTCGAGCTGGTGCAGGACCGTGAACAGGTGGCTGTCGTACGCCTCCAGTTTGGGGCGCTGGCGGAGGTTGACCGAGTCCTCGACCGCGAGGCTGTCGAGGTCGAACTCCTCGGCCACCGTGGTGAGGTCCTGGGGGGTCAGCCCGGTGACGTCGAGCTCGCCCCATACCAGACTTTGCGGGTCGGCCCTCAGGTCGCTGATCGTCGACAGGTCCTCGACTTCTACCCACCCCGAGCCGGCCGTATGACACAGCGCTCGCAGCATGGCCGCAAACGATAGCCGAGCCGTGGCCGCACTAACATGCCCGGCCATGGACACCTACATCCAGGTGACCACGGCGATCAACGACGAGGACCGGGCCCGGGCCCTGGCACGGGCTCTGGTCGAGGAAGGCGTCGCCGCCTGCGTCCAGGTCGTGGGGCCGGTCTCGAGCACGTTCCGCTGGCGCGGGAAGGTCGTCACCGAGCGCGAGTGGCTGCTGTTCGTCAAGACGCGCGGCGAGCGCTACGAAGACTGCGCCGCGGCGATCAGGGCACACCACCCCTACGAGCTTCCGGAGATCGTCGCCCTGCCGCTGGTGGCCGGGGACCGCGACTATCTCGCCTGGGTGGCCCAGGTCAGCACACCCGACGGCCCTTCGGGCGCCGGCTGAGCGCGGGCGAGGACGAGCGGGCTCGCGTGGCGAGGGCCGGGGCACTAACCTAGGCGGACGGACCCGGCCGAGCGAGGGAGGCTGGCATGGCTGAGCACCGGCGTGATCCCCGGATCGACGTCCCCGACGCGGACGCGGCCGAGCAGGAGCGCGACTGGTCCGACGAGGCGGAGGACGAAGAGCGCCCCGACCACATCGAGCTCGACGTGCCCGAGGCCGACGCGCTCGAGCAAGCCCGCGGGGTTCCCGAAGAGGACGACGAGTGGCGGTAGCGGGGCGATGGTGCAGCCCGGCTTCCGGACCCACAACGTCATAGCCGCCTACCCCGACCCGGCCGCGGCGCGCGCCGCGATCGAGCGCCTGCGCGCCGCGGGGGTGCGCGACGACGAGATGTCGTTGCTCGCCCGCTCCGACCTGAAGGTGGACGACGAGGTGCGCGAGCACGACGAGGCCGCCGACCTCCCGACCGACACGATCAAGGCGATGGCCGGCCCCGCCGCAGCCGGTACCGCGGTCGGAGGCCTCGCCGGCTTCCTCGCCGGCGCGATAGCGTTCGGCATCCCCGGTATCGGTCCGGCCGTCGGTGCCGGTATTTGGGCCGCAACCGCCGGGGGAGGCGTGGCCGGAGCCACCGCTGGGGGCATCTTCGGCGGCATCAGCCGCTTCTTCGACGAGCGCTACCGCGACGCGGTCACCGAAGGCCAGGTACTGGTCGGCGTGCACTGCGACGACGCCGAGCGTGCCGCCACCGCCGAGAGGGCCCTGGCCGAAGGATCGCCGCGCAGCCTGCGCCGCTTCGACCCCGACGGCCGCGTGATTGCCTAGCCGCGCGGTGGGCTCGATAGCCTCGGGCCCGGTTGCGTAGCATGGGAGCGGCACCGAGCAGGCTCAGCAGCGGGGAGATGACATCCATGACGCAGCCACGCCCGTACCTGATCGCCGGCGGATGGAGAACGTCCGGGGACACCTTCGAGGTCACCAACCCGTACGACGGCAGCGTGCTCGCCGAGGTCTGCCGCACCCCCGACGACGAGGTCGAGGAGGCGGTGGCGACGGCGGCGCGCGCCTTCGAGGACACGCGCAAGCTGCCGGTGCACGTGCGGGCCGAGGCCCTGGCCCACATCTCGGCGCGTCTGCACGAGCGCCTCGACGAGGTCGCCGAGCTGATCGCCAGGGAGGGCGGCAAGCCGATCAAGTGGGCGCGCGGCGAGGCGGCGCGCGCAGTGTCGACCTTCCGCTGGGCCGCGGAGGAGTGCCGGCGCTTCGACGGCGAGGTCCTGAGGCTGGACACCGAACCGTCGCTCGGCGCACGCCTCGGCATCGTGCGGCGTTTCCCGGTGGGCCCGGTGCTGTCGATCACCCCGTTCAACTTCCCGGTGAACCTCGTGGCCCACAAGCTCGCCCCCGCCTTCGCGGTCGGTGCCCCGGTGGTCACCAAGCCGGCGACCAAGACGCCGCTGGGAACCCTGCTGCTCGCCGAGCTCTTCCTCGAGACCGAGCTGCCGGGCGAGATGCTGTCGGTGATCGCGGTCGGCAACGACAAGGCCACCGAGCTGGCGGGGGATGAGCGCTTCAAGAAGTTGTCCTTCACCGGGTCGTCGGCGGTGGGGTGGATGCTCAAGTCGCAGGACCCCAAGAAGTACGCCACGATGGAGCTGGGCAACAACTCCGGGGTGATCGTGCACTCCGACGCCGACCTCGCCCACGCGGCCAAGCGCTGCGCGATCGGGGGCAATTACCAGGCGGGGCAGTCCTGCATCTCGGTGCAGCGGGTGATCGTGCACTCCGACGTCTACGACGCCTTCACTACGCTGCTGACCCAGGAGGTGTCGGCCCTGCGCTACGGGGACATCATGGACCCCGACGTCGACGTCGGGCCACTGATCACTCCCGAGGCGCTGGACCGGGTTGCGGCGTGGGTCGACGAGGCGGTGCAGCGGGGCGCCGAGGTCCTGTGCGGCGGCAAGCGCGAGGACCCCTTCTACCAGCCGACCGTGCTCGCCAACACCGAGCCGGACATGAAGGTGGTGTGCGACGAGGTCTTCGGCCCGGTGATCACCGTGACCCGCTACGACGACTTCGAGCAGGCCATAGCCATGGTCAACTCATCCGCCTACGGGCTCCAGGCGGGGGTGTTCACCAAGGACGTCGGTCGCATCATGCAGGCCCACCGCGACCTCGAGGTCGGAGGGGTGATCGTCAACGACACGTCCGCCTTCCGCGCCGACCAGATGCCCTACGGAGGGTTCAAGGACTCGGGCCACGGACGCGAGGGCCTGCGTTATGCGATGGACGAGCTCACCGAGCCGCGGATTCTGGTTCTGTCAGACGTTTCCCTGTAAGGGGTCCCGGTCGCGCAGCGGCCCCCCGGGGACAGGGGGGCCGCTGGTCACGTAGCCCGGGGCGGTCGCGGGTCCGACCCCGGGGCGTTTCCGGAGATCCCGAGCCGGTCGCGGGTCCGGCTGGGATCGTCGGGATCTAGCCTTGCTTCCGGTGTTCCTACGATACGTAACACCGGGCGCTCGGGTTTCCTTCCCGGCGTCTATATCTTGCCACGTACCCGGCACTGCGATGCGCGAAACGTGTGCGGATCTCGCGACTTTCCGGGGTCAGGCCGGGGCGGTCCACGAGAAGGCCCGCTCGGACGGCGCGCCGCCCGCGTAGCGGCGCTGGATCTCGCTGGCACGCGGGTAGTGACGGGCCACGAGCTCGGCGTCGGACAGCTGCACGAAGCGGTAGCTGTAGCCGTTGTCGCAGACGTCGACCAGCGCGTAGCCGTGGGGGAAGTCGCGCGGGATCCCGACCTCGAGCGCCGGCACCCCCGAGTAGGTCGCGGTGCGGGCGTTGCGATGGGTGTGGCCCGAGAAGATCCCCCACACGTTGCCCGAGTCGCACACCGCGTGCAGGCGGCCGGAGTCGGTGTCGTCGAGCCCGAACAGCAGCGGGGGGAAGCCCGTGTAAGGCTGCACCGGGTGGTGCAGGAAGACGAACGCGGGCCCCCCGGAGGGACCGGCGATCTCGGCCAGGAGGTCGTGCTGAGGAGGGGTCAGCCGGCCGCTCACCACCGCCCCGCCGGGGCCGTCGAGGAAACCGCCGGTGACGATGTCGAAGGGTGGGAAAGGCGAGGCCGCCTCCTCCGCCGAGTCGAGCACCACGAAACGGAAGCCCCCATGCGTCAGCATGGTGCCGTCGGCGGGGCGCCCGAAGCACGCCTCGAAGTTGGCCCTGCCCGACAGGCTCCGGGTGGAGGCCGAGTACATGTCGTGGTTGCCCGTCATCGTGGCCCACGGCATGTCCAGGCGATGAAGGAGGGAGGCGGCGCGCTCCATCTCGTCGCGCTCGCCGTGGTCGGCGAGGTCGCCGAGCTGGATCGTGACGGCCGCGCCGCTCGCGTTGATGTCCCGTATCGCGGCCAGGGCGAGCTCCTCCGCGTGCGGCGAGCCGGCGTGCAGGTCCCCGAGGATCGCGAAACGGAACAGCACCTCTCCCGGCGGCGCCGCTTCGGCCGGCAGCGGTGCGTAGGGCGACGGCTCGGGCAGGCTCTCGGGAAAGGTGAGCCCGGCCTTCTCTTCGTCCGACAGTGCGGTGAGCGCGGTCCGGTCGGCGAAGGGCCCGGCATGGGCGTCGACCCAGTCGCCGAGTCGAGCGACGAACAGCACGCTCAGGGGGACCTCGCCGGGATGGTTTCCAACCACCGACACGAGCCACGACGTGTGCGCTTCGACGAGCTCGTCGCCGGGAAGACGCGTGCCTTCCGGCAGGCCCTCGGCGAGGATCCGGGCGCGCTGCTCGGCACGGCGTTGCGACGCGGCGAACGAGCTCTCGCCGCGCGCCCAGCGCTCGTAGAGGCGGGCACGCGCCGTCTCGATCAGGTAGGCGGAGCGCAACAGGCCCTCGACGTGGCGGGCCGCGAGGTCGGTGCTCACCGACCTCAGGATAGTGGGCGGCGGTGGCGATCCTTGCGCCGTCCCCGCCGGACCTGTCAGGATGCGCTCTGGGGCCCCTCGCGGTCGCGGTGCGGGGGCCCGGGCCGGTCCCGTGTGACTTCCCCACCGGTCCCGCCGTAACCGGGCGCGGCGCGCGCCCCGCGAGCAGGGGAGGTTGCCCACGTGAGCACGACCGAGCAGCGCAGGCTCAACGGCCACCTGCGGGTGCGCACCGACTGGGACCACTACTTCCTCAACATCGCCCGGGAGACGGCCAGCCGTTCCAACTGCGTGCGGCGCCAACACGGGGCGGTGATCGTCAAGAACCGCAGGATCCGCTCCACCGGCTACAACGGACCGCCCTCCGGCCACCCGCACTGCGACGAGGGAGCGTGCCCGCGCGCCCGCTCCGAGAGCCCGAGCGGCTGGGGCTATGACGCGTGCATCGCGATCCATGCGGAGGCCAACGCGATCCTCTACTCCTCCCCGGAGGAACGCGAGCGGGCATCGCTCTACGTCACCGGCGTCCCCTGCTTCACCTGCGCCAAGCTGATCGCCAACTCGGGGATCGCCGAGGTCGTGGCCACGGGTGAGCCCTACGAAGGGTGGGAGTCGGTGCGCGGCTTCCTGATGGACTGCAACGTGCGGGTGCGCCTGATCCAGTAGGGCGCGCTCACGCTCCGGCGGCCGCCGCGATGTCGGCCATGGTGCACAGCTCCGGGTGCTTGTCGTCGCGCAGGCCCTTGAAGGAGGGGGCCCGCAGGCGCCCGGCGGAGGTGACCTCCCGGAAGGCGATCCGCGCCACGAGCTCCGGCCGCACCCAGCGCGGGTCGCGCACCGGCTTGCCGAAGCTCGCCTGCGGGGCGCGCCGGGGATCCTCGGCGAACGGGCAGCGGGGCGTCGCGAGCGCCTCCAGCCGCGCGCTCAGGGCGTGTAGCGCGGCCTCGTCGAAACCGGTGCCGACGCTGCCGACGTAGCGCAGCTCGGCCCCCTCGTAGGCACCCATCAGCAGGGACCCGAACATCCCGCGCCGCCGGCCCTCGCCGGGCTGCCAGCCGGCGATGACCACGTCGGCCTCGTGCACCTCGGTGACCTTGAGCCAGTCCCGGCTCCTCCTGCCGGGTCTGTAGGGGGAGTCGAGGCGCTTGGCGACGATGCCCTCGAAGCGGCGGGCGCGGGCCGCGGCCTGGACCGCGGTCCCGTCCCCCCGCACCGCCGGGGAC
>CADDZG010000130.1 GCA_902812355.1 Actinomycetota bacterium
GGCGGCCCGGCGGCGGAGGGCGGGGACGACCCGCGCCCGCGCCGGCGGCAGGTCGCTGTCGCCCCGCCGCCTGATCGCCCTGTTCCTGGTCACCGTGGTCACCTTCGGAGCGATGGCGGCGCGGCTCGTGGTCCTGCAGGTGTTCGAGGCGCCGGCCTACGCCCGCATGGCCACCGCCCAGCGGCAGGACCACGTCGTGCTGCCTGCACACCGCGGCAGCATTTTCGACCGCACCGGGCAGGCACTCGCTCTGTCGATCGACCTGCAGACGATCTTCGCCGATCCCCAGCTGGTGACACATCCCGCCGCCGAGGCGCGCCGCCTGGCCGGCGCGCTCAAGATGGATCGGGCCCAAATACGGCGCCAGCTCGAAGGGACGCGGCCGGACGATCAGTACGAGGTGATCGCGCGCGACGTGCAACCGCGTCTCGCCAAGCGCATCAAGGCGATGCAACTGCCGGGGATCTACTTCCAGACCACCGCCGACCGCTACTACCCGGGGGGCGATCTCGCCGCCCAGGTGATCGGTTTCGTGCGGGACACGGATTCCAAGCCCCTGGATGGGATCGAGCTCGCCTACAACCACGTCCTGAGCGGTCATGCGGGCGAGATGACCTTCCAGCAGGATCCCGAGGGCCATCCGCTGCCCCAGGCGAGCTTCAGCTACCGCGCCCCCCGACCCGGGCACTCGATCTTCCTCACGATCGACAAGGACATCCAGTACTTCACCCAGAAGGCGCTGGCCGATGCGGTCCACCGCTACCACGCCAAGTGGGGCGCGGCGATAGTGATGCGGCCGCAAACCGGCGACATCCTGGCCATGGCGAGCACGCCCACCTTCGACCCCAACCACTACGCCACGGCGAGCCGCGATGCTGTGCGCAACCGGGCGGTGACCGACGTCTACGAGCCGGGCTCCGCGTTCAAGCTGGTGACCGCCTCGGCGGCGCTCAACGAGGGCGTCGTGACACCGCAGACGACGATCTACGTGCCGCCGGCGCTGCACGTCGCCGACCGCGTGATCCACGATGCCGAGCCCCATCCCGGCGAGGACATGACCGTGACGCGCATCATCCAGGACTCATCCAACATCGGCACGGACAAGATAGGGATGCGGCTGGGGGCCCGCCGCCTGCAGCGTTACATCTACCGTTTCGGGTTCGGCCGCCGCACCGGCGTGGGCTTCCCGGGCGAGTCCGGAGGCCTCGTGCTCCCGCTCGATCGCTGGTCCGGCTCGACGATCGCCAACGTGCCCATAGGGCAGGGCATAGCGGTGACGCCGTTGCAGCTCGCGGCGGCGTACGCGGCCCAGGCCGATCGCGGCGTGTGGGTGCGCCCCAAGCTCGTGGCGGCGACGATGTCGGACAGCGGCAAGGTGGTGCCCACCCCGCCGTCGCCACGGCGGCGTGTCGTGTCGCCGCGCACGGCCCGGGAGATGACGCGCATCCTCGAGAAGGTCGTGCAGAAGGGCACCGGCATCGAGGCCGCGATCCCCGGCTACCGCGTGGCCGGCAAGACCGGCACCGCGCAGAAGCCCAAGCCCACCGGCGGCTACGGCGGCGGTTACATGGCGAGCTTCGCCGGCTACGCCCCGGCCGAACATCCCGCACTCGTCACCCTGGTGGTGCTCGACGACCCGACCCCGATCTGGGGTGGGTCGAGCGCCGCCCCGACTTTCAGGACCATCATGGACTTCGCCCTGCGCCACCTCGGCGTACCTCCCAGCCGCAAGGCGGTGGCCGCGGTGAGGCGCGCGCAGCGCAGCGGTGGTGATACCCAGAGCCGTTGGTAGGCACCTCTACGATGCAAGCCATGACCGGACGCCCAGGAGCATCGCTTGACGGGCTGGGCCGGGCGTGCGGCGAGCTGCTGATCGGGATCTCGGGCGACCCGTGCACCGAGGTCGGCGGCGTGGCCTACGACTCCCGCAAGGTGCGGCCCGGGGACCTCTTCGTGTGCGTCGGGGGCACCGTGGCCGACGGCCACGACTTCGCCCCCGAGGCGATCGCCGCCGGTGCCGCCGCCGTGGTCGTCGAGCGCCCGCTCGGGCTCGGCGTACCCGAGGTGCGGGTGACCGACGCCCGCCGGGCCATGGCCCGGATCGCCGCGGCGTGGTACGGCCACCCGGCCGACCGGCTCATGCTCCTCGGCGTGACGGGGACCAACGGGAAGACGACCACTGCCTATCTGCTGGAGTCGATCCTGTCGTCCGCCGGCCACGCCACCGGGCTGATCGGGACGATCGAGACGCGCGTCGGTGAGCGCGTGACCCCCGGCGTGCGCACGACCCCGGAGTCGGTCGACCTCCAGCGGCTGTTCGCAGACATGCTCGGAGCCGGTGTCGACGCGGTAGCGATGGAGGTGACGTCGCACGCGCTCGCCCTTCACCGCGTCGAGGGCGTGCGCTTCGCTGCGGTCGGTTTCACCAACCTCACGCAGGACCATCTCGACTTCCACGGCTCGATGGAGCGGTACTTCGCGGCCAAACGCTCGCTGTTCACGCCCGAGCACGCCCTCCGGGGGGCGGCCAACGCCGACGACCCCTACGGGCGCGTGCTGCTCGAGGAGCGCGCGATCGACCTGATCGGCTTCGGGACCGCGCCGGACGCGCAGGTACGACTGCTGCACGCAGAGCTCGGGACGTCGTCGACGTCGATCGCGATGGCGACTCCGGCGGGCGAGCTCGAGGTCGAGACGCCGCTGGTGGGATCCTTCAACGTTTCCAACTGTCTCGCCGCGTGCGCGATCGCCCTGCAGGCGGGGGTGTCCCTGGACGCGATCGGCGCCGGATTGCAGGGTCTGCGGGCCGTCCCGGGGCGCTTCGAGGCGATCGACGAGGGACAACCGTTCACCGTGGTCGTCGACTACGCGCACACGCCGGATTCGTTGGACAACGTGCTGCGCGAAGCGCGCCGGCTGGCCACCGGGTCGGGGGGCCGGGTGGTGGCTGTGTTCGGCTGCGGCGGCGACCGCGATCGCGGCAAGCGTCCGATCATGGGCTCGGTCGCGGCGCGTCTCGCCGACATCGTGATCGTGACCTCGGACAACCCGCGTAGCGAAGATCCGATGGCGATCGTCGCCGCCATCGTGGAGGGCGTGCGCGCCCACCGCCCGGAGGGACCCGACGCCGTGGTCCCCGATCGTGCCGAAGCGATCGCGCGCGCGGTGGCCGTGGCCCGCCCCGGCGACGTCGTGGTAATCGCCGGCAAAGGACACGAGACGGGGCAGACCTTCGCCACTCACACCGTGCCGTTCGACGACCGCGAGGTCGCGCGGCGCCTGTTGCGAGGTGGAGCGCGGTGACCAACCTGCTGATCGCTGCCACTCTCGGGCTGCTGATCGGCCTGCTGGGCACGCCGGTCGCGGTGCAGGCCTTCCGGGCGCGCGGCTGGGGACAGATGATCCGCGAGGAGGGTCCGCAGGCGCACTACGAGAAGCGCGGTACCCCGACGATGGGCGGGCTCGTGATCATGGCCGGCACCGTCGCCGGCTACCTGCTCGGCCATCTCGGGCTGGACGGCTTCACGAACTTCACCGACAGCGGTTTGCTCGCCGTGGGCACGATAGTCGCCCTCGGCCTGCTCGGTTTCCTCGACGATTTCATCAAGATCTACAAGGCGCGCTCGCTCGGCCTGCATTCGCGCGCGAAGTTCCTCGGCCAGCTGGGGATCGCTCTCGGGTTCGCGATCATCGCGGTTCGCTTCGTGCACGTCGGAACCGACCTCTCGTTCTTCCGCTCGACCGAGCTCAACCTGGGACTGTTCTTCTACGTGTGGGTGTTCCTGATGATCTCGGCGGCATCCAACGGGGTGAACCTCGCCGACGGCCTCGACGGGCTGGCGGTAGGCTCGGCGACCCCCGTGCTCGCCGTGTTCGTGGTGATCGGCTTCTGGGAGTTCCGCCATCCCGGGTTCTACGGCGTCGGGGGCCGCGGTCCCGACCCCTTCGATCTCGCCGTGGTCGCGGCCGCGCTGGTGGGTTCCTGCGCGGGGTTTTTGTGGTGGAACACCGCTCCGGCCAAGATATTCATGGGCGACACCGGATCATTGATGCTCGGCGGCGCGATGGCGGTGTTCGCGATCCTGCTCAACATCCAGCTGCTGCTGGTGATCCTCGGGGGCCTCTACGTGGTCGAGACCCTGTCGGTGATGGCGCAGGTGGCGATGTTCCGCGTCCGCAGGCGCCGCGTCTTCCTCATGGCCCCGATCCATCACCACTTCGAGCTGCTGGGATGGCCCGAGAGTACGGTGATAGTGCGCTTCTGGGTGCTGTCGGGGTTGTCGGCGGCTTTCGGCCTCGGACTCTTCTACGCCGACTTCCTGAGCCGGGCGGGACGGTGATCATGCTGCACGGACGGCGCGTCGTGATCCTGGGTCTCGGGATCTCCGGCCGCGCCGCAGCGCGGGCGTCGCTGCGCCTCGGCGCCACGGTCGAGGTGCGCGACGCCGCCGAGCGTGCGGCTCTCGAGAAGCCCGCTGCAGAGCTCGAGGCGCTCGGCGCCTCGGTGCACACCGGAGGGCTCTCCGGCGACGTCGGGCCGGGCGATCTCGTGGTGGTGAGCCCCGGCATACCTCCGCGCGACCCGGCCGTTCTGCAGGCGCGCGCCGCGGGGGCCGAGGTGATCGGCGAGCTCGAACTCGGAGCGCGCCTCGCGCGCTGCGACCTGCTGGCGGTAACCGGCACCAACGGCAAGACGACCACGACCGCGCTGCTCGCCGCCATGTTGGCACGCGCCGCGATCCCCTGCGCCGCCGCCGGCAACATCGGCCTACCCCTGGTCGAGGCCGTGGTCTCGGTCCCGCCGGAAGGGGCGATCGCGGTCGAGGCGTCGAGCTTCCAGCTGGCGTCGACCGAGAGCTTCCACCCGCGCGTCGCCGTCCTGCTCAACATCGCCGAGGATCACACGGACTGGCACGGCTCGACCCGCGCATACGTCGCGGCCAAGGCCCGCATCACCGCCAACCAGGACTCCTCGGACGTGCTAGTGGCCAACGCCGACGACGCCCGCGTGATGGAGGTGGCTTGCCGCAGCCGCGCCCGCGTGGTGCCCTTCTCTGCGACGCGCCCGCTGCCGGCGGGGGCATCGGTGAGGTCGGGGGCCATCGTGATCGACGGCATCGAGCTGCTCGGGGTCGACGAGCTCCCGCTGCCCGGTCTCGCCGGTGTCGAGGACACCCTTGCGGCCGCGGCCGCGGCCCTGTCCTACGGCGTGGCCCCCGCCGCGGTGACCGACGCGATCCGCGCCTTCGCCCCGGAGCCGCACCGGCTCCAGCACGTCGCCCGCATCGCAGGGGTCGACTACATCGACGATTCCAAGGCCACCAACCCGCACGCCACGCTCGCCGCGCTCCGGGGTCTGGACGACGTCGTGCTGATCGCCGGAGGTCGCAGCAAGGGGATCGATCTGTCGGCGCTCGCCGCCGGCGTGCCGCCGGTGCGGTGCATCGTGGCTCTGGGAGAGGCGGCGGCACAGCTCGAAGCCGAGCTCGGCGGCGTCGTCGAAGTGGTGCGGGTGGCGTCGATGGAGGACGCGGTGGCGCAGGCGGCGGCGCGGGCGCGCCCGGGAGGATCCGTCCTCCTGAGCCCTGCCTGTGCGAGCCTGGACATGTACGGCAGTTACGCGCAGCGCGGCGAGCATTTCGCCCGCTGCGTACGCGCGCTTGGAGGGAGCGATGGCGACGAGCGTCGTGCCTGACGCCGGCAGGGCCGGGCGCCGGGGCGGGTCGGCCGAGGACGCCGCGCGGCGCCCGTGGATCTCCAACGTCTCGTCGTTGCTGGTGGTCACGACGGTGGCGCTCGTCCTGCTCGGGATGATCATGGTGCTGTCGGCGTCGTCGGTTTCGTCGTTCGCTACCTACGGCTCATCGTTCTTTTTCTTCAACAAGCAGCTGATCTGGGTCGCTCTCGGGATGGTCGCGTTCGTGCTGCTGGCACGCCGCGACTACCGCAAGCTGTCGGGTTCGGGCTACATCACGATCGTCGCAGCCGTCGTGCTCCTGGCTGCGGTGCTGGTCCCCGGGCTGGGCATCAACGTCTCGGGTTCGTCGCGCTGGCTCGGCTTCGGCCCGTTGACCTTCCAGCCGTCGGAGTTCGCCAAGCTTGCGCTCGTGATGTTCATCGCCGACGTGCTCGCGCGCAAGCGGGAGGGAGCGCTGTCGGAGCCCTCGCACACGGCGATCCCCGTGCTCCCGGTGCTCGGCCTCCTGGTGGTGCTCGTGATGGCACAGCCCGACATGGGCACCACGATGGTGCTCGTCGCCATCGCCTTCGGGCTGCTGTTCGTGGCCGGGGCACCGATGCGCTTCCTCGGCCCCCTGGCCGTGATCGGCTCGCTGCTCGCGGTGTTGCTTGCCGTGATCGAGCCCTACCGCCGCGCCCGGCTGCTCGCGTTCATGCATCCGTGGTCGGATCCGCTGCAGTCCGGTTACCAGACGATCCAATCCCTCTACGCCATGGGATCGGGCGGGATCTTCGGCGTCGGGCTGGGTGCGAGTCGCCAGAAGTGGTCCTACGTCCCCAACGCTCACACCGACTTCATCTTCGCGATCCTCGGCGAAGAGCTCGGGCTGATCGGAACCCTGACCGTGCTGGGGATGTTCGCCTTCCTCGCCTACCTCGGGATCCGCACCGCGCGCCGGGCCCCCGACCGCTTCGGGATGCTCGTGGCATCGGGGCTCACGGTGTGGATCTCGTTCCAGGCGCTGGTCAACATCGGCGCGGTCACCGCCGCCTTGCCGATCACGGGTGTCCCGCTGCCGCTCGTGTCCTTCGGCGGCTCGTCGCTGGTCATCACCCTGGGGGCGATGGGAATCCTCACCAGCATCGCCCGCGCCGGCGAGGGGCGCGTGC
>CADDZG010000131.1 GCA_902812355.1 Actinomycetota bacterium
GCCCCCGCACCGCGTGCGGCGGCGTGCTCGGCCGCGGCTTGCTCGGCGGCGGCTTCTCCGGCCGCGGCGTGCTCGGCCTCGCCGGAGGTGATGTTGCCCTCGAGGCAGTCGGCGAACTGGCGGGTGAGCTTGGCCGAGACGTCCTGCATCATGCCCCGAGAGAACTGTGCGGCCTGTCCGGACACCTGCAGGTCCTGGACGATGTCCACGCGCGTCCCGCCGCCGTCGGTGGGGGCCAGGGTGACGGTGATCGTGGCGGTCGCCGCACCCTTGCCCTTCTGCTCGGTTCCTTGGCCCTTGAGCACCATGCGGTGCGCGCTTTCGTCTCGTTCCTGGACCGTCGCCTTGCCGGCGAAGGCGAGCCGCACCGGGCCGAGCTTGAGCGTCAGCAGACCCTTGTAGTTGTCGGCGTCGATGGTCTCGGTCAGCTTGGCGCCGGGCATGCAGGGAACTACCTTCTCGACGTCGAGCAGGTAGGGCCATACCCGCTCCACCGGTGCCGCGACCTCGAAGGAGTTCTCGATCCTCATCGTTCCCCTTTCCCTCGGCGGCGCCGGGCGTCAGCCCCGCGCCACGGCCTGCACCTCGGCGCGGTCGTGGATCGGTCCCGAACGATCGCGCAGGAAACCGCCGGCGCGGCCGTTGTGCACCGCCAGCAGCTCGGCGGCGAGCGCCACCGCGATCTCGTCGGGTCCCTCGGCGCCGACGTCGAGCCCTGCAGGACCGTGCACGCGCGCGAGGCTCTCGGCGCTCGGCCGCACCCCCTCTTCGGCGAGGCCGTCGAGGAGGCGCTGCAGCCGGGCCGAGGGCCCGAGCATGCCGATGTAGGCGGCGGGGCTGTCGAGCAGGGCGCGCAAATAGGCACGGTCGCGCAGGAAGTTGTGGGTCATGACCACGGCATGGGTGCGGTCGTCGACCACGGCCGCACCGGCGACTTCTTCGGGTTGGCAGTGCACGAAGCCGTGCGCCTGCGGGAAGCGCTCGGGGTTGAGCAGGTCGGCGCGGTCGTCGACCACCACCGCACGCCAGCCCATCTGCGCCACGGTGCGGACGACCGCGATGGCGTCGTGTCCGGCACCGCATACGAGCAGGCGCGGCGGGGGCTCGAGCACCTCGACGAAGACACGCACGCTGCGGTCGTGCAGCGACGCCTCCACGGTGCGGGTGCCGCCCGAGGCGAGGCCCTCGGCGGCGAGCCGAGCGAGCAGCTCGTCGAGCGCGTCGTCGCCGCTCGAGCCTTCGGTCGAGCCGTCGGGATGGACCAGTACCCGGCCCCCGGCAACGTCCTCGGGGGCGAGAGCGGTCGCCACCGCCACCGGACGTTCCTGCTCGATCGCCGCGGCCATCGCCGCGGCGAGGTGCGCGGCGGCGTCGGCCGGCTCGACGAAGACCTCGATCACGCCGTTGCAGCCGAGGCCCCATCCCCAGATCGCCTCGTCGTCGGCGGTGAGGTCGTAGGTAACGGTGCGGGCAGGCTCCCCGCCCATCACCGCCCGGGCGACGTCTTCGACCTCGCCCTCCAGACAGCCGCCCGAGAGGTTGCCCAGCGACGGCCCGCGGTCATAGACGAGCAGGCGCGCCCCCGGCCGCCGGTAGGTCGAACCCCGCACCCCCACGATGGTCGCCAGCGCGGCGGGCCGGCCCCGGGCCCGCGACTCGGCAAGAGCCTCGAGTACGTCGGTCGTCTCGCTCATAGCACCCCCGTGTCGCCGGGCCGCGCTCGCCCTCCCGGCGTTTATCTTAGGTTTTCGTCAGGCCGCGCCCGCACGGGCCGGCATCCGGAGGTTTGGCGCGACGGGCTGGGGGGCCGGAGCCGCAAGTCGCCCCATCCGCCCGTCAGGAGGGAGGGGTCGTTGAGACGGGTCACGTGCACGGTCAACGGCGAAGAGCGCTCCGCCGAGGTCGAACCCCGACGGCTGCTGGTCTACTTCCTGCGCGAGGACCTCGGGCTCACGGGGACCAACGTGGGATGCGACACGACCTCCTGCGGAGCGTGCACGGTGCTCATGAACGGGGAGTCGGTCAAATCCTGCACGGTGCTGGCGGTACAGGCCGACGGCGCGGACATCACCACGATCGAGGGCCTCGCCCGTGACGGCGAGCTACACCCGCTGCAGAAGGCTTTCCACGAGAAGCACGCGTTGCAGTGCGGCTACTGCACCCCGGGCATGATCATGGCGGCCAAGTCGCTGATCGATTCCGGCGCGGCGATGGACGAGGAGTCGATCCGCCACGGGCTCGAGGGCAACCTCTGCCGCTGCACCGGCTACCACAACATCATCGAGGCCGTCCAGGCCGCCGCCCAGGAGATGGGCACGGCGGCGAGGGGGTGAGGGCATGGCTCAGGTGGAGGAGCGGCCCCGCTACGTCGGCGGCGGCATCCTGCGCAAGGAAGACCCCGAGCTCATAACCGGCCAGGCGACCTACGTAGAGGACATCTGGTTCCCTGGACTCAAGTGGATGGCGATGGTACGCAGCCCCTTCGCCCACGCCCGGATCGCAGGCATCGACACCTCCGCGGCGGCGGCGATGGACGGCGTGCGGGGGGTGTTCACGGGCGCAGACCTCGCCGGGGAGTGGGCCGACGGCCTGCCCTGTGCGTGGCCGGTGACCGAGGACATAAAGATGCCCAAGCACTGGCCGGTGACCCAGGACAAGGCGCGCTACGCAGGCGACATCGTCGCGGTCGTGGTCGCCGACACGCGCGAGCAGGCGGCCGACGCGGCGGAGGCCGTGGCGGTGGACTGGGAACCGCTCGACCCGGTGCTCGACCTCGAGGCGGCCCTGGCCGAGGGTGCGCCCCTGGTCCACGACGAGTTCGACTCCAACGCTTGCTACACGTGGTCCCTCGCCAACGGCGAGGTCGACCGCATCTTCTCCGAAGCGCCGGTCAAGGTGTCGGAGCGCTACGTGCACCCGCGTCTGATCCCCAACGCGATCGAGCCGCGCGGTCTCGTGGTGCAGCCGGTGCCGGCGCAGGGCGAGCTGACGATGTGGTCGGCGACCCAGATCCCGCACATTCTGCGCACCACGCTGGCGATGAGCCTCGGGATCCCCGAGTCCAAGCTGCGCATCATCGCCCCCGACGTGGGCGGCGGCTTCGGCAGCAAGCTGCAGGTCTACGCCGAGGAGGCGATCGGGCTGGCGCTGGCCCGGCGCCTCGGGCACCCGATCAAGTGGATCGAGACCCGCAGCGAGAACTACCTCGCCACCCATCACGGCCGGGGCGTGATCCAGGACATGGAGCTCGCCGCCGACGAGGACGGCAAGCTGCGGGCGGTGCGGGTGCGCCTGCTCGCCGACATGGGCGCGTACCTGCAGCTGGTGACCCCCGGCATACCCCTGCTCGGCGGCTTCCTGTACTCCGGCGTCTACGACTGCGAGGCGTACTCGTTCGAGTGCACCGGCGTGTTCACCAACCGCACGCCGACCGACGCCTACCGGGGGGCAGGACGCCCGGAGGCGACCTACGCGATCGAGCGGGCGATGGACGCGCTGGCACGTGCCGTGGGTAAGGACCCGGCCGAGATCCGCAGCATGAACTTCATCCCGCCCTTCGACCAGCCGCGCGAGACGGTGGCCGGCCTGCAGTACGACTCGGGCAACTACGAGGCCGCGCTGGCCAAGGCCAAGGAGCTCGTCGGCTACGAGGAGTGGCGGCGCAAGCAGCGGGAGCGCCGCGACTCGGGCGATCCCAAGCAGATCGGCATCGGCATCTCGTCGTACATCGAGATGTGCGGGCTCGCTCCGAGCCAGGTGCTGGCGTCTCTGCGCTACGGCGCCGGCGGGTGGGACGCGGCAACGATCCGCTGCCACCCGACCGGCAAGGTCACGGTGGTGACCGGGACCTCGCCGCACGGCCAGGGGCACGAGACCTCGTGGGCACAGATCGCGGCGGACTCCCTCGGGGTGTCGATCGACGACGTCGAGGTCCTGCACGGCGACACCGCGGTGTCCCCTCTCGGCATGGACACCTACGGCAGCCGCAGCCTGTCGGTCGGGGGCATCGCGCTGTACCACGCCGCCGGCAAGATCATCGACAAGGCCAAGCGCATCGCCGCGCACGAGCTCGAGGTATCCGAGGACGATCTCGAGTTCGCCGACGGCAAGATCCGGGTCAAGGGCGCGCCGGACAAGGCACGCACGATCCCCGAGATCGCTCTGTCGGCGTGGACCGCTCACAACCTGCCCGAGGGTATGGAGCCGGGCCTCGAAGCGACCTACGTGTTCGACCCGCCGAACTTCACCTTCCCCTCCGGCACCCACATCTGCGTGGTCGAGGTGGACACCGAGACCGGCGAGAACCACGTGCTCGATTACGTCGCGGTCGACGACTGCGGCAACCAGATCAACCCGGTCATCGTGCGCGGCCAGGTCCACGGCGGCATCGCCCAGGGACTGGCCGAGGCACTCTACGAAGAGGCGGTGTACGACGACCAGGGCAACCTGCTGACCTCGGCCATGGCCACCTACCGGGTGCCGTCGGCGGCCGAGCTCCCGTCCTACCGCACCGACTCCACTGTGACCCCGTCGACCACGAACCCGATGGGGGTCAAGGGCGTCGGCGAAGCCGGCACGATCGCGGCGCCGCCCGCCGCGGTCAACGCCGTGATCGACGCCTTGAGCGCGCTCGGCGTCACCCACATCGACATGCCGTGCACCCCCGAGCGGGTGTGGGCCGCGATCCAGCAGGCGCGCGGCACCACGGTCGCCGCCAGGGGGACCGAAGCCGAGGGGGCGGGGGCCGGGCTCGGCTCCGCCGCGCGTGACGAGGGAGGTGAGCGATGATCCCTGCGCCCTTCGAGTACGAGGTCGCCGAGGGCGTCGACCACGCGATCGAGCTGCTCGGCCGCTACGGCGAGGACGCCAAGGTGCTCGCCGGGGGCCACTCGCTGCTGCCGCTGATGAAGCTGCGCCTGGCCGAGCCCAGCGCGCTGATCGACATCGGACGGATCCGCGATCTCTCCTACATCGACGCCTCGGGCGACACCGTGAGGATCGGAGCCCTGACCCGGCACGAGGACGTGCATATGAGCCGGGAGCTGCAGGATGCCTGCCCGATCCTGTCCTACACGGCCGGTCTCGTCGGCGATCCGCAGGTGCGCCACCGCGGCACGATCGGGGGCTCGGTGGCTCACGGCGACCCCGCCTCGGATCTGCCCTCGGTGCTGCTGGCGCTCGACGCGGAGTTCGTCGTGCGCGGGTCCGGCGGCGAGCGCACGGTGGCGGCCAGCGACTTCTTCAAGGGCCTGTTCGAGACTGATCTCGGGCCCGACGAGGTACTGACCGAGATCCGCGTCCCGCGCATCGAGGGCCGCGGGTGGTCCTATCAGAAGTTCCATCACCGGGCCCAGGACTGGGCGGTGGTCGGGGTCGCCGCGGTGACCGACGGCGACCGCGCCGCGGTGTCGCTCACGACCATGGCCGAGACGCCGATGCGTGCCCGCGGGGTCGAAGAGGCGCTGGCCGGCGGGGCGTCGATCGAGGAGGCGGCACAGCGGGCCGACGAAGGCACGTCGCCGCCGAGCGATCCGATGGGAAGCGCGGAGTACCGGCGAGCTTTGGTCAAGGTGCTCACCGCCCGGGCCCTGCAGGAGGCGAGATCGCGCTGAGTGCCGGGGAGGGCCGTGCTGCCCTCCCCTTCCCGTCGCTGGCCGACCTCGAGCGGGCGCTGCGCGAGCAGGCGTACCTTCCCGACCGCGGTCTCGCCACCGCGATCTATCTCGCCCTGTCGCTCGGTAAGCCGCTGCTGCTGGAGGGCGAGGCCGGGGTCGGCAAGACCGAGGTCGCCAAGGTGCTGGCCGCGGCCCTCGGGCGGCGCCTGATCCGGCTGCAGTGCTACGAGGGCATCGACGCCAGCCAGGCGCTGTACGAGTGGGACTACTCGCGCCAGCTGATCGCGGTGCGTGCCCTGCAGACCGGCGAGGAGGTGTCCGCCGCCGACCTGTTCGGGCCCGAGTTCCTGGTCGAGCGCCCGTTGCTCGAGGCCATAAAGGCCGGCGACCGGGCCGTGCTGCTGATAGACGAGCTCGACCGCGCCGACGACGAGTTCGAGGCCTTCCTGCTCGAGGTACTGAGCGAGTTCGCGGTGACGATCCCCGAGATCGGGGAGGTCTCCGCGCCGCGGCCCCCGGCGGTGGTCATCACCTCGAACCGCACCCGGGAGCTGCACGACGCGCTCAAGCGCCGCTGCCTGTACCACTGGATCGACCACCCGAGCCTCGAGCGCGAGGTGCAGATCGTGCGCCTGCGCGCTCCCGAGGTGCCCGAGGCCCTGGCGCGCTCGGTGGCCGAGGCCGTCGGGCGCCTGCGCTCGCTCGACCTCGCCAAGCGGCCCGGGGTCGCGGAATCGATCGACTGGGCGCGGGCGCTCGCGTTCCTCGGCGCGGACGGCGTCGACGCGGCCGTGGCGGAGGATACCCTCGGCGCGGTGCTCAAGGACCACGAGGACCTCGAGGCGGTGCGCGCCCGGCTCGCCGGCATCCTCGGCGGTGGCGACTGACCCCGTAGTCCGGCTGGTCGGCTTCGCTCGAGCCCTCAGGCAGTCGGGCGTCCCGGTGGGGACCGGACGGGTCGTCACCTACCTGCAAGCGGTCGCCGCGCTGCGCCCGCTGGACACCGAACGCCTCTACTGGGCCGGACGCGTGAGCCTGATCGCGTCGCCCGCACAGATACCGGTCTACGACGCGCTCTTCGCCCGCTACTTCGGCGGGGACGAGCCGCCCGAGCCCCCGCCGCGCCTGCCCGAGGAGCTCGCTCGATCGCTCGCCGCGCGCGTCGAGCTCGCCCCCGAGATCCACGTCGGCGAGCGGCGCGACGCCCGCCCGGAGG
>CADDZG010000132.1 GCA_902812355.1 Actinomycetota bacterium
CACCCGGGCTCCGGTCGCGGCCCGCACCGCCGCGGCGACCATGTCGGGGCCCCCCGAGGCGTGCACCGTGAGGCACCACGCGCCGGAGTCGCGCAGCGCGGCGGCGGCCCCCGCGACCTGGGCCGGTATGTCGTGCAGCTTGCAGTCGGCGAACACCGGCGCATGGTCGGACAGCTCGGCCACGACCCCCGGTCCGAGGGCGGCCATGGCCGTGAGCCCGACCTTGAGCAGTCCCGCGCTTGCGGCGGTGGCGGCTGCCAACTCGAGCAGGCGGTCGCGCTCGGGGGTGTCTAGGGCCACGCACAGCGGACTGCGCAAGCCGGCGGTCATCACCCCTCCTTGAGCGCCCCGACGAGATCCGCCACCGAGCCGACGCCGTGACGGCGCATGTAGTCCTCGATCCCGGCGGCGATCTCGATCGTGGCGCGCGGGTTGAAGAAGTTGGCGGTGCCCACCGCGACCGCAGACGCCCCCGCCAGCAGCATCTCGATCGCCCCGTGCGCGTCGGTGATCCCGCCCTGGCCGATGATCGGCGCGTGGGGGAAGGCGCGGTGCACCTCGTGCACCGCCCGTACCGCGATCGGGCGGATCGCCGGGCCCGACAGCCCTCCGGTGGTCGCGGCCAGCGCCGGCCGGCGGGCTTCGACGTCGATCGCCATGCCGAACACCGTGTTGATCAGGGACAGCCCGTCGGCCCCCGCCTCGAGGGCCGCGCCGGCGATGTCGGTCAGCGACGTCACGTTGGGCGACAGCTTGGCGAACACCGGGAGTTTGGGCAGGGCTCGCTTGACCCCAGACACGACCTCGGCGGTCGCCGTAGGCGAGTGCGAGAACATGTTGTCGCGGTCTTCGAGGTTGGGGCAGGAGATGTTGATCTCGACCGCGGCCAAGCCGCGCCCGCCGGTGCGCAGCTTGTCGGCGATCTTGATGAACTCCTGGACCGTGTTGCCGGCGATCGAGGCCACCACCGTCGCCTTCTTGCGCAACAGCCACGGGAGGTCCTCGGCGATGAAGTGATCGACGCCCTTGTTCTGGATCCCGATCGCGTTGAGCATGCCCGAGGGCGTCTCGTACATGCGCGGGGTCGGGCGGCCGCGCCACGGGCGCAGGGTCATCGACTTCACGATGATCCCGCCGATGCGGTGCAGGTCGACGAACTGCGCCGCCTCCCGCCCCGCGCCGAAGGTCCCCGACGCGGCGAGCACGGGCGTGCGCAGGGTCAGCCCGTCGAGGGTCGTGCTGAGGTCGATCCCGTCAGTTGCCCGGGGGCGCGTGCTCATCGTCCGCTCCACCGTAGCCACCGTGCCGCCGGGCCGAACCGGCCGGAGCCAGCTCGCTCTGCTCGGGCGGCAGCGCGCCGGCGTCCCCATCCCACACCACGCGGGCGCCGTTGAACACCGGGCCCTCGGTACACGACCGCAGCAACGACACCTCGGCGTCGCGCCCCCGCCCGGTGCGCACCGGCATCACGCAGCTGAGGCACACGCCCCAGCCACACGCCATCAGCTCCTCCACGGCGACCTGCACCGGGAGCCGGCGAGCGCCGCAGACGGCCGCCACGGCCTCCAGCATCGGGTGGGGTCCGCAGGCGTAGACGACCTCGGTACCGCAGTGGTCGATCACCTCTTCGAGCACGTCGGTCACCCTGCCGGTGGTGCCCTGGCTGCCGTCCTCGGTGGTGATGCGGTAGACCGACGCGAGGCGGCGCACGTCTATCGGGTTGAGCAGCAAGTCGGCCGAGCGCGCCCCGAGGACGAAGTCGACCCGGTGGCCCGCCGCTCGCAGCTCGTCGGCGAGGAAGAACAGCGGGGCGGCCCCTATACCGCCGCCGACCAGCAGGCAGTGCGCCCGCCGCTGGGGCAGCGCAAACCCGCGCCCTGCGGGTCCGAGCATGTCCAGGCTCTCGTGACCCCGCAGCCCGGCGAGATAGGCGGTTCCCGGCCCCCGCACGTCGAAGACGATCTCGATGGTGGGGGCCCACCCGCCGCGCCGGTGGACGCGGTGCACCGAGAAGGGCCGCCGCAGGATGTGGGCCCGGCCGCGCCCGCACAGAACGTTGACGAACTGTCCCGGACGCACGCGCTCCCCGATCTCGGGGGCAACCACGGTGATGCCGTGGTAGTGCTCGCCGTAGCGCCGGTGCGACAGGACCTCGCCGCTCGAGACGATCACCGCGCCGCCGCTCCGGGCAGGCCTCCATCGCTCTCGGCGGCGACGGCGGCGAGGAACTCCTGCAGCGGCGTCACCCTCACCTCCTGCTGCACCCGCGCCTCGATCGCGTGCACCGCGGCGGCCATACCCGCCATCGTCGTGATGCACGGCACCCCCGCTTGGACCGCGGCCGTGCGGATGTAATAGCCGTCGCTGCGGGCGCGCCGCCCGAAGGGCGTGTTGAAGACGAGGTCGATGTCGCCTTCCACGATACGCTCGAGCACGCTCGTGCCGTCGGGGCCCGGGGAGGACACCTTGGCCACGACCTCGACGTCGACGCCGACGCGCCGCAGCACCTGGGCCGTGCCTTCGGTGGCCATGAGGTGGAAGCCCATGTCGGCGAGACGCTTGGCGGGGAATATCACCGAGCGCTTGTCGCGGTCCGACACCGACACGAAGACCGTCCCTTTGGTGGGCAGGCGCACGCCTGCGGCGATCTCGGCCTTGGCGAAGGCGAGCCCGAAATCGGTGTCGATCCCCATGACCTCTCCGGTGGAACGCATCTCGGGGCCGAGCACGGTATCGACCCCTGGGAAGCGCTCGAACGGCATCACCGCCTCTTTGACCGCCACGTGGCCGATACCTTCGTGACCCACGCGGCGGGGAGGCACGAGCCCCTCCGCGCGCAGCTCGGCGAGCGTGGCGCCGGCCATAACCCGGGCGGCGACCTTGGCCAGCGGCACCCCGGTCGCCTTGGACGTGAACGGCACCGTGCGCGATGCACGCGGGTTGGCTTCGAGCACGTAGACGCGGTCGTCCTTGAGCGCGTACTGGATGTTGATGAGCCCGCGCACGCCGAGGGCCCGGGCGATCGCCTCGGTGTAGGAGATCACGTCGGCCACCTGGCGCTCGACCAGGGTGAAGGGAGGCACGGCACAGGCAGAGTCGCCCGAATGCACCCCCGCCTCTTCGATGTGCTCGAGCACGCCCCCGACGTAGAGCTCGGAACCGTCGAACACCGCGTCGCAATCGACCTCGACCGCATCCTCGAGGAACTTGTCCACCAGCACCGGATGCTCGGGCGACACGCGCGCCGCGCTCGCCATGTAGCGCTCGAGCGTGTCCTCCCCGTAGACGATCTCCATCGCCCGGCCCCCGAGGACATAGGACGGCCGCAGGAGCACCGGGTAGCCGATCGCCCCCGCCACCGAGCGCGCCTCTGCGACCGAGCGGGCGACACCGTCGGGCGGGTGTGGCAGGGCGAGGTCGGCGAGCAGGGCGCCGAAGCGCTCGCGGTCCTCGGCGCGGTCTATCGCGTCCGGAGAGGTGCCGAGGATCGGCACCCCGGCGGCGGCCAGCCGGGAGGCGAGCTTCAGCGGGGTCTGGCCCCCGAGCTGCACGATCACCCCTTCGGGCCGTTCCAGGGAGATCACGTTGAGGACGTCCTCGAAGGTGAGGGGCTCGAAGTAGAGACGGTCCGAGGTGTCGTAGTCGGTCGACACGGTCTCGGGGTTGCAGTTGAGCATGATCGTCTCGAAGCCGGCCGCACGCAGCGCGAAGGCCGCGTGCACGCAGCAGTAGTCGAACTCGATGCCCTGGCCGATGCGGTTGGGGCCCGAGCCGATGATCACTACCTTGCGGCGCGACGACGGCACCGCCTCGTTCTCGGTTTCGTAGGTCGAGTAGAAATACGGCGTAGCCGCTTCGAACTCAGCGGCGCAAGTGTCCACCGTCTTGTAGGTGGGCAGGACGCCGGCCGCCTCGCGGGTCGAGCGCACCGCCTCTTCGGTCGTCCTGAAGGCGCGTGCCAGCTGCCGATCGGAGAAGCCCAGGCGCTTGGCCCGCCTCAGGGTCGCCGCATCGCACGCCTCGAGGGTCTCCAGCGTGCCGAGCTCGCGCCGCATCGCCGCGACCCGGCCGAGCTGGGCGACGAACCACGGGTCGATCATCGTAGTGGCGGCGACCTCGTCCGGCGGCATGCCGCGGTACAGCGCCTCCTCGACCGCCAGCAGGCGGTCCTCCACCGGCCGGGCGAGACGTGCCTCGAGCTCGTCGGAGGAGAGCTCGCCGAGGTCGCCGAAGCCCTGCACGTCCCGCTCCAGCGAGCGGTAACCCTTCTGGATCGCCTCGCAGAAGGTGCGGCCGATCGCCATCGCCTCGCCGACCGACTTCATCTTCGTGCCGAGACGGCGGTCGGCCGAGGGGAACTTCTCGAAGGTCCAGCGCGGGATCTTGACCACGACGTAGTCGATCGCCGGCTCGAAGCTCGCCGGGGTCTTGCGGGTGATGTCGTTGGAAATCTCGTCCAGCGTGTAGCCGACCGCGAGCTTGGCGGCGATCTTGGCAATCGGGAACCCCGTGGCCTTGGACGCAAGCGCGGACGAACGCGACACGCGCGGGTTCATCTCGATCACCACGCGCCGTCCGGTCGCCGGGTCGACTGCGAACTGCACGTTCGAGCCTCCGGTCTCGACGCCGATCGCACGCATCACCGTGGCGCCGTCGTCCCGCATCCCCTGGTACTCGACGTCGGTCAGGGTCATTGCCGGTGCCACGGTGACCGAGTCGCCGGTGTGCACCCCCATCGGGTCGATGTTCTCGATCGGGCACACGACCACCACGTTGTCGTTGCGGTCGCGCATCAGCTCGAGCTCGAACTCCTTCCAGCCCTCGATCGACTCCTCGATCAACACCTCGTTGATCGCCGACAGGCGCAGGCCCTCGGCCGCCACGACGCGCAGCTCGTCGGCGTCTCGCACGAGCCCCGAGCCTCCGCCTCCGAGCGTGTAAGAGGGCCGGCAAACCACCGGGTAGCCGATCTCAGCGGCTGCGTCCAGCGCCTCCTGAAGGGTGTAGGCGAAGGACGAGCGCGGCAGGTCGAGGCCGGCGGCGGCCATCGTCTCCCGGAACAGGCGGCGGTCCTCGGCCCGGCGGATCGACTCCCGCCCGGCACCGATCAGCTCGACGCCGAAGTCCTCGAGCGTCCCGGTCTCCGCCAGCTCCATCGCGATGTTGAGTCCGGTCTGGCCTCCGAGCGTGGGCAGGCAGGCGTCCGGCCGCTCGCGTTCGATCACCTTGGCGACGTGCTCCGGGGTCAGCGGCTCGACGTAGGTGGCGTCGGCGAACTCGGGATCGGTCATGATCGTCGCCGGGTTGGAGTTGACCAGCACGACGCGGTAGCCCTCGGCACGCAGCACCTTGCACGCCTGCACGCCCGAGTAGTCGAACTCGCACGCCTGCCCGATCACGATCGGGCCCGATCCGATCACGAGGATCGAGCGCAGGTCGTCACGCCGCGGCATCAGCCCGGCCCTCCGGCGAGCTCCTCGTAGACGACCGTGGCCGGGGCTTCGTCGTAGGCGAGGAGCTCGATGCGGTTGCCGGCCGGATCGCGCGTGAAGCAGCGGCGCCGGCCCGGGATCGGCCGGGCCTGCTCGATGTGGCAACCCGACGCCCGCAGGGTCTGTATCGCGGCGTCGAGATCGTCCACCGCAAGCGCGAAGTGGGCGCGGGGGGCGGGTTGTGCTCGTCCACCGACACGTGCACCTCCGCCGTTCCGGCGCGGAACCATGCCCCGCGCTCGCCGGCTCCTTCCGGCTTGGCGACGCGCGTGAGCCCGAGCACCCGCTCGTACCACGCGACCGTGGCGCCCTCGAGCTCCGCCGGCACGCACACGGCGACGTGATCGAGAGCGGGTGCGGGTGCGCTGCCGGCGGCAGAGCTCCCGGTCACCGGCGGGACGCTCCGTGGGCCGCGGCCCTGCGGGCCTCGCGCTCCTTCTTGCGACGCTGGCGGTCCCTGCGCCAGCGCACGCGCTTGCGGTCTCCCCTGCCCACACTCAACCTCCTCGCTCGTATGTGGCCTCGGCCGGCACGCTATCGCTATCGGTCGTCCGCCGTTCCGGCGCCACGGTGGGCACCGACGCGTCGGGTTGGAAGGCGGCGATCAGCTCCCTGAACCGCAGGAAGAGGTAGCGCGAGTCGTGGGGGCCGGGCCCGGACTCCGGGTGGTACTGGACCGAGAAGGCGCGCCCGGGAACGACGAGGCCCTCGCAAGTGCCGTCGTTGAGGTTCACGTGGGTGATCTCGACCCCGGCCCCTTGAAGCGATGCGGGGTCGACTGCGAAGCCGTGGTTCTGGCAGGTGATCTCGACCGCGGGGTGGTCGGACCGCCGCACCGGGTGGTTGCCCCCCCGGTGGCCGAACGGCAGCTTGAAGGTCCGGCCCCCGACGGCGAGCGCGAGGATCTGATGCCCGAGGCAGATCCCGAACACAGGCAGGCGTCCCAGCACCTCGCGCACGCAGTCCACGGCATAGGTCAGCGGCTCGGGGTCGCCGGGCCCGTTGGACACGAAGAGGCCGTCGAAGCCCCCGGCGAGGATGTCGGCCGCCGGGGTGTGGGCCGGCAGGACGGTGACGTCGAAGCCGCTGGTCACCAGCAGGTCGAGAATGTTGCGCTTGACCCCGAGATCGAGCGCGGCGATGCGGTACACGGGCCGGGGGATGTCCGGGAGCCCGCGCTCGGCCCCCGCGGCGTGGCCGCCGCGCAGCCGGCGCCGGACGTCCTCGAGCCCCCATGTGTAGGGCTCGGGGGTGGAGACCTCGCCGGCGATGTCGCGGCCCACGAGCCCTACACATGGG
>CADDZG010000133.1 GCA_902812355.1 Actinomycetota bacterium
TCGCGCTGCAGCCCGAGGCAGCGGCCGCACAGCGCGCGCAGCTCGGACCAGCGCGGTAACCACCCGGCATCCGCGCCGAGGCTGGGGGCCGGCGGCAGCTCTTTGATCCTCGAACGGCGCTGGGAGGCGATCGCCCGCGCCGCCCGCCGCCCGAACACCAGGGCCTCGGCGAGCGAGTTGCCGGCCAGCCGGTTGGCGCCGTGCGCCCCGGTGTTGGCGCACTCCCCGACCGCGTAGAGGCGCGGCAGCGAGGTACGGCCGTCGAGGTCGGTGGTGATGCCGCCGACGAGATAGTGCGCGGCGGGCGCGACCGGGATCGGGTCGCGCGACGGGTCCAGCCCCGCCCGGCGCAGCCCGGCGAGCACGGTCGGGAACCCCCGCTCGAGCACCTCGGGGGCGAGGTGGCGGCAGTCGAGGAAGCTGCGCCGCGACGCTATCGCCCGGGCGACGACGTCGCGCGGCGCGAGCTCCCCGTCGGGATGGTGTTCGAACAAAAAGCGGTGCCCGTGCTCGTCGACCACGTGGGCCCCGGCCCCGCGCAGAGCCTCGGTCACGAGCAGCCGTTGGGTGCCCTCGCCGACCGCCAGCGCGGTGGGGTGGAACTGGACGAACTCGACGTCGGACAGGGCGGCCCCGGCTTCCCACGCGAGGGCGAGGCCGTCCCCACACGCGCCGGGCGGATTGGTGGTCGCCGGGAACAGGCCCCCGACGCCCCCGGTGGCGAGCACCGTGGCTCCCGCCTCGATGCCGACCGGACCGTCGTCGCCCAGGGCCCACGCGCCGGCGCAACGCCCTTCGCTCTCGGCCACGGCGATGCACATCGCCCGCAGGTGCCTGACCCGGGGCAGGGCATGGCGCCGCAGGGTCGCCATCACCGCGGCTCCCGAGGCGTCGCCGGCGTGCACCGACCGGGCCACGCTCTGGCCGCCCTCGTGCGCCAGGTGCAAGCGGCCCTGCGGATCGCGGTCGAAGGCGCAGCCGAGCTCGGCGAGCTCGAGCACGCACGACGGTGCCTCCGAGCACAGCACCTCCGCGGCGATCAGGTCGGCGTGGCCGGCCGCGGCGCGCACGGTGTCGGCGACGTGGAGCTCGACCGAGTCGTCCGGGCCGAGGGCCGCGGCCACGCCACCCTGGGCCCAGGGCGACGAGCCCTCCCCCCACGCACCCTTGTCGAGCACCACGACGTCGAGGTCGTCGGGCAGGTGCAGGGCGGTGAAGAGCCCGCCGGCACCGGCGCCGACTATCAGCACGTCGGCGCGTAGGGACGCGCTCACCGGCCTTCGAAAGACGGAGGCCGCTTGGCGAGGAAAGCCCTCACTCCTTCGAGGTGGTCGCGCGTACGCCCGGCCTCGGCCTGGGCGTCGACCTCGTGCATGAGCTGCTCCTCGAGGGTGAGCTCCTGGGCGGCGCGCACCAGCCGTTTGGTCAGGGCGTAAGCGCGCGTCGGTCCTGCGGCCAGCTCGGCGGCGAAGGCGCGCCAGCTCGCCTCGAAGTCGTCGTGAGTCACGACGCGGTTGAAGACGCCGAGCGCTTCCGCCCGCGACGCGTCGAGCGGGTCGCCGGTGGCCGCGAGCTCCCAGGCGCGGGCCGCTCCGACCATGCGTGTGAGGAACCACAGCGCCCCGGAGTCCGGCACCAGCCCCACCTTGACGAAGGCGAGCACGAGTCGTGCCCGGTCCGAAGCGATGCGGAAGTCGCACGCCAGCGCGAGGCTCGCTCCCGCCCCCGCGGCAACGCCGTTGACCGCGGCGACGACCGGCTTGGGTGCGGCCACGATCGCCCGCACCAACGGGTTGTAGCGCTCCAGCAGGGTGTCGCCGAGGTCGGGGGCCTGGCCCGCCTCGTAGCGATCCGCCAGCGCGGCGAGGTCCTCGCCCGCGCAGAAAGCGCGGCCGGCACCGGTGATCACGACGCAGCGCACCCCGGGGTCGTCGGCGGCCCGCCGCACGCGCTTGAGGACCTCGGTGCCGAGCTCGGCATCGAAGGCGTTGAGGACGTCGGGCCGGTCGAGCGTTATCACCGCGACCCCGCCCTCGTGCTCGTAACGCACCGCCATGGCTGCCAACCCTACCGCCCGGCGTTGCCCTCCACCCGGGCGCCCGGCCGCCGTCAGCGCGCGGTCGCTGGCTGCTCGAGAACGTGCTTGGAGCGCAGCTTCTCGGGAGGCACCGGCACCGGGTAGCGGCCCGAGAAGCACGCGCTGCAGAGGTCTTCCCCCGGCACAACGGTGGCGGCGATCATCGCCTCGAGGGACAGATAGGCGAGGCTCGTGGCTCCGCTGTGCCGGGCGATTCCGTCGACGTCGTGCCGCGCGCCGATTAGCTCGTCGCGGTCGGGCATGTCGATGCCGTAGAAGCACGGCCACCGGATCGGCGGCGAGGAGATGCGCAGGTGCACCTCGGCCGCCCCCGCCTCGAACAGCATCGCCACGATCTGCCGCGTCGTGTTGCCGCGCACGATCGAGTCGTCGACCACGACCACCCGGCGCCCGGCGATCACCTCCCGCAGCGGGTTGAGCTTGGTGCGGATGCCCTGGCGGCGCATCGCCTGGGTCGGCTGGATGAAGGTGCGTCCCACGTAGCGGTTCTTGACGAACCCTTCCCCGTAGGGGATGCCCGAGGCCTTGGCGAACCCCTGGGCGGCGGGCACCGACGAGTCCGGCACCGGCACGACGAGGTCGGCGTCCACCGGTGCCTCGGCGGCAAGCGCCTCGCCCATGCGGTAGCGGGTGGCATAGACGTTCTGACCCTGGAGCGTCGAGTCGGGCCGCGCGAAGTAGACGTGCTCGAAGACGCACGCCGCGGGTCTCGGCTCGGCGAAGCGCGTGCCGTGCACCCCGTCGCGATCGATCCCCACCAGCTCACCCGGCTCGACGTCGCGTACGAACCTCGCTCCGAGCAGGTCAAGCGCACAAGTCTCGCTCGCCAGCAGCCACCCGCCGCCGGGCAGCCGGCCGAGGGCGAGGGGGCGGAAGCCGTGTGGGTCCCGTGCCCCGAACAGCTGGGTCTCGTCCATGATCGTGAACGAGTAGGCGCCGGACAGCATCGGCAGCACGTGGAGGATCGCCGCGCCGAGGTCGCCGTGCTCGGCGCGTGCGATGTGCGCCGCCACGAGATCGGTGTCGGTGGTCGGCAGGGGGCGCCCGTCGGCGGGGGTCGGGTCGCCCCCGGCGGCTTGCAGCGAGCTCTTGAGCTCCAGTGAGTTCACGAGGTTGCCGTTGTGGGCGAGGGCGATCTGGCCCCCGGGCCCGGCCTTGTAGGAAGGTTGGGCGTTGACCCACGAGGTCGATCCGGTGGTCGAGTAGCGCACGTGACCGATCGCCACATGCCCGCGCAGGCTCGCGAGCACGGTCTCGTCGAACACCTGGGACACGAGGCCGAGCTCCTTGTAGACGACCACCGATGTCCCGTCGGACGCGGCGATCCCCGCCGCCTCCTGGCCGCGGTGCTGCAGCGCGTAGAGGCCGTAGTAGGCGAGCCGGGCGGCATCTTCGCCCGGAGCGTAGATGCCGACGACGCCGCACGCGTCGCGCGCCTCACCCGCCATCAGCTCACCGTATCCGACAGCAGCGACGGCAGGGCTGCTTCCCAAGCATCCCGGACGGCGCCAAGCTCGAGGCGGGCCGCGCCGATATCCATGACCGGGCCGCCCACCACCCCTGCGGCCCGTGCCGGCACGCCGGCGGCGCGCGCCGCCCGCAGCAGGTCCGGCAGCGCATCCTGTGCGCACGTGGCCACCACCCGCCCGGGGGTCTCGGAGAAGGCGGCGCGATGGGGCTCGGCCACAGCGGTGGCGGCGGCGAGATCGACGCTGAACCCGAGGCCGGAACGCAGCGCGCACTCGGCGAGGGCGACCGCCAAGCCGCCGCCCGAGCAGTCGTGGGCGCAGGTGAGCACGCGCTGCGCCGCGAGCCGGTGCAGCAAGGATGCGAGCCGCGCCTCAGCCGCGAGATCGACCTCCGGGGGCCGCCCGGCGAGCGTGCCGTGGATCGTAGCGGCGAAGTCCGAACCCCCGAAGTCGCCCGCGCGCGTGTCTCCCAGCACCGCTATGGCGTCCCCGGGTGCCGAGAAGGCGGCGCCGACGGCATGACGAGCGTCGTCCAGCACCCCGAGCATCCCGATCACCGGCGTGGGATGGATGGCGCGATCCCCCGTGGCGTTGTAGAAGGACACGTTGCCCCCGGTGACCGGGGTGCCGAGCGCGGTGCACGCCTGCGCTATGCCGTCCACGACCTCTGCGAACTGCCACATCACCTCTTCGTCCTCGGGACTGCCGAGGTTTAGGCAGTTGGTGACCGCCAGGGGACGGGCTCCGGTGCAGGCGACGTTGCGCGCCGCCTCGGCGACCGCAGCGATCGCGCCGGCGCGCGGGTCGAGGTAGCAGTAACGCCCGGGCCCGTCGGTGCTCAGGACCGCGGCCACATCCCGCCCGGGGAGCCGGATCACCGCGGCGTCGGCGCCCGGCCCCTGCACCGTGCCGAGGAAGATCATGTGGTCGTACTGCTCCCAGATCCAGCGCTTGCAGGCGTGCTCCGGCGAGGTGAGGAGGGCGAGCCATGCCTCGGCCAGCTCGGCGGGCGGGTCGTCCCCGCAAGGGGCGGCGGCGAGCTCGTCGAGCCATCCCGGACGCCGGCGCGGGCGGTCATACAGCGGAGCGTCGTCGGCCAGGGCCGGCGCGGGGACGTCGGCGACGATCGCGTCGTCGGCATGCACCACCACCCGGGGTTGGGCGGTGATGCGTCCCACCACCCGGGCCGGCAGCCCCCAGCGGTCGCACAACTCGAGCACCTCGGCCACCCGCGCCTCGTCGGCGATCGCCAGCATCCGCTCCTGAGACTCCGAGATCATGACCTCGAAGGGCTCCATGTTCGGCTCGCGCCGGTGCACGGCATCGACGTCGACGGCGATGCCGGTGCCCGACCCCGCGGTCATCTCGGAGGCCGGGCATGTCAGGCCCCCGGCCCCGAGGTCCTGGAGGCCGTGCAGCAACCCGCCCCGCACCAGCTCGAGACACGCCTCGATCAGCAGCTTCTCGGCGAAGGGGTCTCCGACCTGGACCGCGGGACGCTTGGCGTCGTCCCCTCCGGCGAACGACACCGAAGCGAGTACGCTGGCGCCCCCGATCCCGTCCCGGCCGGTCGCCGCTCCGATCAGCACGGCGACGTCTCCGGGGCGCTCGGCGCGAGCGTGCATTGGCGGGCCCTCGAGCACACCGAGGCACGCCACGTTGACCAGGATGTTGCCCTCGTAGCAGGGGTCGAAGGAGGTCTCGCCGCCGACCGTCGGCACCCCGATCGAGTTGCCGTAGGACGAGATGCCCGCCACGACGCCCTCGAGCAGGTAACGGTTGCGCGCCGCTCCCTCGAGGGGGCCGAAGCGCAGGGAGTCGAGCAGGGCGATCGGGCGCGCCCCCATCGACAGGACGTCGCGCACGATCCCGCCGACACCCGTGGCCGCGCCGTTGACCGGTTCGACGAAGGAGGGATGGTTGTGGGACTCGATCTTCCACGCCACCGCCACCCCGGGCGCCAGCGCCACGACCCCGGCCCCCTCGCCGGGGCCGACCAGCACCTGGGGGCCCGTGGTCGGCAGGCGCCGCAGGTGCAGGCGCGACGACTTGTAGGAGCAGTGCTCGCTCCACATCACCGAGAACATCGCCAGCTCGGTGTAGCTCGGCTCCCGTCCGAGGCGGGTGACGATGGCCTCGTACTCGTCGTCGCTCAGCCCGAGGTCGCGGTGCAGCGCGGTGCGCGTGCTCACACCGCCACCCTCCCGCGGGCGGCGTCGAGCAGCGACCCGAACAGCAGCGCGCCGTCGCCGGAACCGAGCAGCGGATCGCAGGCGCGCTCGGGGTGCGGCATCAGCCCGAAGACGTTGCCGGCATCGTTGCAGATGCCTGCGATCGCATCCAGCGAGCCGTTGGGGTTGTCGACGTATCGCAGCGTCACCCGGCCGCGCCGGCGCATGGCTTCGAGCGTCGACGCGTCGACGTGGTAGTTGCCCTCGAAGTGGTTGATCGGCAGGCGCAGCACCTGCCCGGGGCCGGCGCGGGCGGTGAGCGCGGTGTCGGCGTTGTCGACCCGCACCTCGACCCAGCGGCAGATGAAGCGCAGCCCGGCATTGCGCCTCAGGGCCCCCGGCAACAGGCCCGCCTCGCACAGCACCTGGAAGCCGTTGCAGATCCCGGCCACGAGGCCGCCGGAGGCGGCGTGGTCGGCCACCGCCTGCATCACCGGGGAGAAGCGGGCGATCGCCCCCGGGCGCAGGTAGTCGCCGTGGGCGAAGCCGCCGGGCAGCACCACGAGGTCGCATCCGCCGAGATCGGTCGCGTCGTGCCACACCCGGACGACCTCGGCGCCGAGGCCGCGCAGGACGCGCTCGCAGTCCTGCTCGCAGTTGCTGCCGGGAAAGGACACGATCGCGGCCCGCACGCTCACGCGATGCTCACCCGGTAGTCCTCGATCACGGGGTTGGCGAGCAAGGCGCGGCACATGTCCTCGACCCGGGCGCGGGCCGCATCGGCATCGTCGGCCTCGAGCTCGAGGGTGATGAGCTTGCCGACGCGCACCGCCGCGACGCCGTCGTAGCCGAGGGCAGGCAGCGAGCGCTCGATCGTCTGGCCCTCGGGGTCGGCGATGCCGGCCTTGGGCATGACCTCGACCCGAGCGGCGAACCTCATCCCAGGCTCCCGGCGATCGCCGCAGCCGCGGCGAGCAAGGCGCCC
Organism: Actinomycetota bacterium; assembly: GCA_902812355.1. GTDB lineage: Bacteria > Actinomycetota > CADDZG01 > CADDZG01 > WHSQ01 > CADDZG01. Next base: position 6,724 of record CADDZG010000133.1, read on the forward strand.
CCGGCGACCACGAGGCAGCCCGCAGCGACCACGAGGGCCCCCAC
>CADDZG010000134.1 GCA_902812355.1 Actinomycetota bacterium
GTCTCGCAGTGGGTGGGCCGGGATCGCCCTCGGCGTCGCAGGCAGCGCCCTGGTGGTCGGCGGCGACCTCGGCGGCAGCGTCGCCGGCGACCTCCTCGCCGTGGCGGGCGCGGCTGCGTTCGCGGCGTACACGCTCGCCGGACGGGAGGTGCGGCGGACGACCGGGATCTTCGAGTACGCCGGTCTCGCTTACGGGGTCGCGGCGATCCTGCTGTTCGCCGCCTGCCGCCTCGGTTCGATCTCCCTCACCGGCTACCGCGCTCCGACGTGGTGGGCGATTGCGGGGCTCGTCGTCGGCCCCCAGCTCCTCGGCCATACGGTGATCAACCTCGTGCTCGCACGCATCGACGCCACCACGGTGTCGATGGCCACGATGGCGGAACCGATCGTCGCCACCGTGCTGGCTCTCGTGCTGTTCGGGGAGGTGCCGGCGGCGCTCGTCTACCCTGGGGGCGTGGCCATCCTCGTCGGGATCCTGGTGGTGTCCCGCGCCCAGCGAGGGCCGGTGCTGTCGGCATGACCCTGGAGCACGCGCGCGGACGGCTCCCCGAGCGCTGCGCGGTCATGGGCATCGTCAACCGCACCCCCGACTCGTTTTACGACGGGGGGCGCATGGGCCTGCGGGAGAACGTCGACCTCGCCGTGGCGATGATCGAGCAGGGCGCCGACGTATTGGACGTCGGGGGGGTCAAGGCGGGGCCGGGCGAGCCGGTCGAGCCCGACGAGGAGATGCGCCGGTCGCTGCCCCTGATCGAGGAGCTGGCGGCGCTGTCGGAGGTCCCGGTATCGGTCGAGACCGCCCGCCCCGAGGTCGCGGCCGCGGCGCTGCGGGCCGGCGCGGCGATCGTCAACGACGTGAGCGCCCTCGCCGACGTGCGCCTGGCTGAGGTCTGCGCCGAGGCCGGTGCAGGGCTCGTGGTGATGCACCACGGCGGGCAGCTGCGCGGCCGGCCGCGCCACCCGCGCTACCGGGATGTCGTCGTGGACGTCGCCGCGGGGTTGCGCGAGCTGGTCGCCACGGCGCGTGCCGTCGGCGTGCCCGAGATGCGCATCGCGATCGATCCCGGATTGGACTTCGGCAAGACGACGTTCCATTCGCTCGAGCTCGTGCGCCGGCTCGACAGCATCGTGGCGCTGGGCTACCCGGTGCTGGTGGCTCCGTCGCGCAAGGACGTCGTCGGCGAAACCCTCGGGCTGCCGCCCGAAGAGAGGCTCGAAGGGACCCTCGCACTCGTGGCCCTGTCGGTGGCCAAGGGGGCGGCGATCGTCCGGGTCCACGACGTCGGCCCTGCGGTGCGGGTCGTGCGCATGACCGAAGCCGTGCTGGGGGCGTGCCGCCCCGCCGCCGCGGTGCGCGGCCTGTGGGACTGACAGGCGCCGGCTCCGGCGCGGCGCGTCCGTGCCTCGGGCCGTGGGATTGAGGATACTTACGTCCATGCCCAAGACCGTGCTGATCGTCGAGGACGAAGAGGCCGTTCGCGAGCTCGAGCGCTTCATCCTCGAACGGTCGGGCTACGAGGTACTGACCGCTCGCGACGGGCTCGAGGGTATCGCCAAGGCCGAGTTCCGCCGCCCGGACCTGATCCTGCTCGATCTCATGATGCCCGACGTCTCCGGCGGGCGGATGTACGACGAGATGAAACAGCACCCCAGCACGGCCGGCATCCCGATCATCGTGGTGACGGGCAAGCCCGACGCGCACGAGACCTTCGATGCCGAGATCGGCCCCGAGAACGTGATCATGAAGCCCTTCGATCCGGAAGGGCTGCTCCAGCGCATCCGGGAGCACATCGGGGAACCCGGTCAGTGACCGGCGCGACGGCGCTCCCGGCCGGCTTCGTCGCCGGGGTCGGCGCCTTCCTGGGACTCATCCTGGGCTCCTTTGCCACGGTCGTATCCCACCGCGTGCCGCAAGGCATGGGTCTCGGCGGCCGTAGCCGGTGCCCGCGCTGCGACCGCCAACTGTCGGCCGCCGAGAACGTCCCCGTGCTGTCGTACGTCGCGCTGCGGGGTCGCTGCCGGGGATGCGGCACGCGCATCCCGGCCCGCTATCCGCTGATCGAGATCGCCACCGGGGTCCTGCTCGCCCTCGTCGCGCTGCGCTTCGGCCTCAATCTGAAGGGCCTCGTCTACGGCGCCTTCGTGTGGGTGCTCGTGGTGTTGACGGTGATCGACCTCGAGCGCCGCCTGCTGCCCAACCGGATCGTCTATCCGGCCTTCGTCGCCGGTTGGGTCGCGCTGGCCGGACTGTCGGCGATCCACGGGCGCTGGCACCCCCTGCTGACGGCGGCCGAGGGCATGGCGATCTTCGGAGGCTTCTTCCTCCTGGTCGCGCTGATCGTCCCCTCGGGTATCGGCATGGGTGACGTCAAGATCGCGTTCGTGCTCGGCACCTTCCTCGGCTACCTCGGGGCGCCGGGTCTGGTGCTCGTCGGCATGTTCCTCGCCTTCCTGCTGGGAGGCATCACGGGGTTGTTTCTGCGGCTGCTGGCCGGCGCCACCGGCAAGACCGCGGTGCCCTTCGGGCCGTTCCTCGCGGCCGGCACCGTGGTCACGGTGCTGTGGGGCCAGTTCCTGCTCGACGCCTACCTCGGCGCGTCGTCCTGAGCCGCCGGGTCGGTCAAGCCGAGCTCGGCCACGAGCTCGGCGAAGTTCGCCCGGGCGAAGTCGGCCAGCCGGGTGTTGGGTGGAACGTGGAGCTTGCGCCTGATTCGTGCCTTGTGGCTACGCACGGTCCCGGCGCGGATCCCGAGCCGGTGGGCGATCTCCTGCTCGCTGCGCCGCCGTGCCAGGTGCGCCAGCACGGCCCATTCCCTGTCGGTCAGCTCCTCGGACAGCGAGCGCGTGTTGAGCGCGTGCCGGCGCGGATCGTCGCTGCGCCACGTCTGGTTGCCGCCCGAACCCCGGGCGCGCGATAGCGCCAGCTCGGCGAGTCGCAGGGTGTCGTCGGTGCTCTTACCGGGAGCAAAGTCGGCGATGCCTATCGACAAGGTCACGGCGTGATCGGTATCGGCGAGGGCCAGCGCATCCCTCACGCGGTCTGCGGCGCGCCGGGCGGTCGGGAGATCGGTGTCGGGCAGCAGCGCGGCGAACTCGTCGCCTCCGACGCGGAAGACCGCGTCGGAGGAGCGCAGGGTAGAGCGGATCGTGTCGGCCACCGTCCTCAGCGCATCGTCGCCGGCCATCCGTCCGGCGGTGGCGTTGAACCGGCGCATGCCGTCGACGTCGCACAGCAGCAGCGACAGCGGAGCATGGGTCCGCAGTGCGCGCGACGCTTCCTCGCGTACGCGTTGGAGGAACGCGGCGCGGTCGGGTAGCCCGGTGAGCTGGTCGTGGTAGCGCTGGCGGGCGAGCGTGCGCAGGCGAGCCCCCAGCCGCAGGGCGGCGTGGATGCGTGCCGCCCGTTCGCCGGCATCGAGCGCCACATCGATGTGGTCCCACGCGCCTTCCTGCAGCAACCGTGCCCGCTCCTCGGCGCCGGAGTCGCGGCTCACCACCACCACCGGAAGGGTGTCGGTGCGCCCGTCGTCGCGCAGCTCGCGCACCACGGGGATTGCTTGGGCCGGGGATCCCACCACCACCGCCACCAGGTCGGGTTCCCGCTCGACTACCGCGGGCACGCACGGGGTGCGCAGGGCGATGTGCGCGATCTCCAGCCCCTCGAGTTCGAACCACTCCGGCGCAGCGTCGACGGCGACGAGCGCGAGGGCCAGGGGATGTTCGCGTGTGGACGACAGCAGGCCGGCGGCCACCCGGCGGCCTCCTTCCTTGGGTTAGGTTCGCGCCAGGATGTCATACGGATGCGGCGCTGGGAATGAACCGAACGGGTGGTTCCCTGTGGTCCTGATGGACCGGTCCGCGGCCCGGAGGCCGGTGCCGTGAGTGACGTCCCGTTCGACGGGGAGCCTTCCTCCGAGGAGGAACGCGAGGCGCTGCGTCAGGACCTCGTCGACGTCGAGGTGCTCGGTGAGCTGCTGGGCCCGCGCGGGATCAAGGGCACGGTCTTCTACTGCCCGGACTGCGAGGAGGACCATTACCTCACCTGGGAGCTGCTGGCCGGTAACCTGCGGGAGCTGCTGCAGCAAGGTGAGAGCCCGGTGCACGAACCGGCCTACGACCCCGATCCGGACGAGTACGTGTCGTGGGACTACGCGCGCGGCTTCCTCGACGGCTACGAGTCCTTCAGGGACGAGGAGCTCGACGTCATGGCCCGGCGGATCGCAGAGGAGCTGCGGAACCGGGGCTGGCAGGCGGCTGCGGTCACCGAGCTGCTCGGCGTGCTCGGACTGAGGTCCTCGCCGGAGCCGTGACGCACCGCCTCGCCTTCGCCAACCAGAAGGGCGGCGTCGCCAAGACCACGAGCGTGCTGGCGATCGGGGTGGCTCTGGTGGAGCGTGGGCGGCGCGTTCTGGCGGTGGACCTCGACCCCCAGGGGGCCCTCACCTTCGCCTGCGGATTCGATCCCGACGATATGGACGAGACGGTGAACGACGTCCTCGTGAGGCGGTTGCCGGTTGAGAAGGTGATCGTCTCCGCCGAGGTCGATCTCGTGCCCTCCAACATCGATCTCGCGGGGGCCGAGGCCGTGCTGCTGACGAAGACCGGACGCGAGTTCGCGCTGCAGCGTGCCCTGGCGGACCTCGAGGGGCGCTACGACTACGTGCTCGTGGATTGTCCCCCGTCGCTGGGGATCCTCACGATCAACGGTCTCACCGCGTGCGGGCACGTCGTGGTGCCGCTGCAGTGCGAAGCCCTGTCGCACCGGGGGGTCGGCCAGCTCCTGGAGACGGTCGGCGACATCCGTCACTTCACCAACCCCGCGCTGGAGGTCCTCGGCGTGATCCCGACGCTCTACGACGGACGCTCCCGTCATGCCCGCACGGTGCTCGCCGACGTCGGGGGCCGTTACGGCGTCAACGTGTTCGAACCGCCGGTACCGAGGTCGATCCGCTTCGCCGAGGCGGCGCAAGCGGGTCGCTCGATCCTCGCCTACGCCCCCTCCCATCCCGGCGCCGAGGCCTACCGTGCCCTCGCGGCCACGATCGAGGACTCGCTGTGAGCCGGCGCGAGCGCGCCCCCGGGCGCCATGCGCTGTACTCGGCCGCCGAGAAGCATCCCCTGTCGTGCACGGTGGAGTGTTCCTCGTGCCGGGAGGAGACGAGGGTGAGCTACATCGAGCTCGCGTTGCTCATGGTGCCGGTGAGCTTGCACCTGCCGTGGTTGCGCTACCACCACTCGTGGTTCCGCTGTCCCGCTTGCGGCCGGCGTACGTGGCTGCGCGTGCACCTGGATAGGTGAGCGGGCCGGCCCGTCAGCGCACGTGGTCGGCGGGCCGGTGCTGGTCGGCGCCGCGGTGCACCGGCACGACCTCGGGGATCCACAACGAGAAGGTCGAGCCGTGGGGGCCGGAATGCTCGAGCCACAGCCGGCCCCCGAGCAGCTCGGCCAGCCGGCGACAGATGTAGAGACCGAGCCCGGTGCCCCCCGTCTCGCGTGTCGAGGACTGATCCACTTGGTAGAAGCGCTCGAAGATGCGCTCGTGCAGCTCGTGAGGTATCCCGCGTCCCCGGTCGCTGACCGAGATCGTGACTCCTCCCGCATCCACGGCGGCGCGTATCGCGATCGGTTCGCCGGGCGGGCTGTACTTGATCGCGTTGTCGAGCAGGTTGGAGATGATCTGGTGCAGCTTGCCGCGGTCACTGATCACGCTGGGGACGTCGTCGTCCACCTTGACGTAGAGGGCTCGCTGGGTCGCGACCTCTCCGAAGCCCACCAGCACCTCGGCGATCAGGCTGCGCACGTCGACCGTCGAAGCGCTGGCCGAGCCCGGGGCGGACTCGATGCGCGACACGATCAACAGGTCCTCTATCAGGTCGCGTAGGCGCTCGGCCTGACGTTCGATCGCCTGCAGGAAGTCGCTGCGGTCGCTGTCGGCGAAGGTGGCGTTGGGGCGCAGCAGCGTCTTCACGTAGCCGAGGATCGACGTCAGCGGGGTGCGCAGCTCGTGCGACACGGACGCCACGAAGTCGTCCTTCATGCGGTTCATCTCGGTGAGGTGCGCCAGCGATTCCTCGAGCCGCTGCACCAGCCGTGCGTTCTGCAGCGCCGTGCTGGCGTGGTTGGCGAGCGTCTCGAGCAGCTGGAGGTCGTCGTCGTCGAAGGTCGAGACGTCGCCGAGGCGGTTGGCGACCATCAGAGTGCCGAGCACACGGTCGTCGACCCGCAGCGGAACCACCATCGCATCGACGATGCCGGCCGCGGAGAAATGAGCGTGCAGCCGGGGGTTGGCGATCGGTCGGGGGACGAGTACCCCGGTCCCTTCGGCGATCACGCGTGCCCACACGCCCTCGGTCGGGTCGAGCTCCGCGTCGGGCTTGTCGATGAACGCGTCGCCGGGCCCGACCTGGATCACCGCCGCAGGCTCACCCTCCTCCGGGATGAAGGTGATCGACGCGATGTCGGCCCGGAACATCACGCGCGCGCGCTCGAGCAGGCCGCGCACGGCGGTCCCGACGTCGGGTGAGAGACGCAGCGAGCGGCTCGCTTCGTAGAGCGCGTGCAAGCTCTCGTGTCGCTGCCGCTGGGTCGTGTAGACGCGGTAGGCGGCGAACACCACGGCGGCCGGGACGACGAAGAGCCACAGCGCCTGGGGCTCGGTCCACGCCACCGTCGCGCACAGCAGCGCGAG
>CADDZG010000135.1 GCA_902812355.1 Actinomycetota bacterium
GCCCCTCTCCCGGCCCCCCGCACGGCAGCCGCCTCTTTCCCGGCCGGGCACGGGAGGTGGGGGAGACCCGTATGCCACGCCCTGCTCCACCGTCCGCGCGCCGGTACCCAGTGCACGCGTCAACTCCTCGACAACCCGGGCCGGTAGGATCACACGCTGCGCCTGCCCCTCACGCGCCTGGGCATCCCGACCCGGCGCGTCCGTTTGCAAGGCAAGCACACGCCTGCCATCATCGCGATCGTCAGCGCCGTGTAGCTCAGGGGGTGGGAGACATGGCTAGCGAGGCCGGCAAGCGCACGATGCTTTCCGAGCAGCTGGCCCCCGGCGCGTTGCCGCGGGTGCTCAACTCCTTCGACATGACCGTCATCTTCGTGGCGATCGTCTTGTTCATCGTGCAGGCATCGGTGATCCAAGCCGCGGGTCCGGCCGCCTTCCCCTACTGGATCCTCGGCTTCCTCACCTTCCTGATCCCCGGTGCCCTGGTCACCGCCCAGCTCGGGCTGATGTTCCCCCAGGAGGGTTCGCTTTACGTGTGGACCCAGAAGGCCCTGGGGCCCTTCTGGGGCTTCTTCGCCGGCTTCGCCGCGTGGTGGCCCGGCGTGCTGGTGATGGTTGCGACCTCCGATCTCGTGGTCACTCTGTGCCAGTCGATCTTCTCCGGATCCCTGGCCGAGCCGTGGCAGCAGGGGCTGGTGATCCTCGCGGTGCTGTGGTTCTCGGCGCTGCTGTCGCTGATGCGCTTCCGGGTCACCCAGAACTACGCCAACGCCGCGGTCGTGGTGTATGGGGCGGCGGTGTTCGTGATCGGGCTCGCCGGTGTCGTGTGGCTGCTCGGCGGTCATCCTGCCGCCAACGACTTCTCGGCCTCGAGCTTCAGCCTGAGCACCGGTAACTGGACCTTCTACGGGCTCGTGATACTGGCCCTGCTCGGGATCGAGGTCCCGCTCAACATGGGGGTCGAGATCGTGCACATGCGGGCGATCAAGCGTTACCTGTTCTGGGGATCTGCGGTGGTGATGGTCGCCTACCTGTGGGCGACCTTCGGGACCATGGTCACGATCCCGATGCACCAGGCTAATCCGACCACGGCCGTGGTGGACGCGGTCAAGACGGGGTTCGGAGCGGGATGGCTGGGCACGCTGGTGGCTCTCATCCTGATGTGGTTCTTCGTGTCCAACACGGTCGTGTACAACTACTCGTTCTCCCGGCTGCTGTTCGTTTCCGGGCTCGAGCGCCGCATGCCGGAGGCGATGAGCCGCCTCAACAACGCGCGCGTTCCATCGGTCGCCATCATTACTCAGACCGTGATCGCTTCGGTCTTCACGCTGGTCACGTTCATGCACACGGGCACCGGAAGCCTGGCCAACCAGGTCTATCTCGTGCTGCAGGCATCGGTCACCGTGATCTGGTGCCTGTCGATGATCCTGCTGTTCGCCGATATCTTCCTCGTCCGCCGTGCTTTCCCCGATCGCTTCGAGGAGGTGCGCGTCTCGCACACCGGAGCGCTGCTGACCTCTGGCGTGATCGGCATGGTGGCGTCGGCTTTCGGGGTGTTGGTGACCTTCTGGTCGCCGTGGAACCCCGAGCTCTTCAGCCGCACGAGCTGGATCGTGTGGCTGGCGGTGGTTACGGTCGTGTCCGCTCTCGCGGCGGTGGTGATCTACGCGATCTCCGAGGTGACGCATCGCCGCAGCCATCCGGCGGTGGAGGCCGCGACCTGAGCGATCGTCCGCCCGCCGTGCGCGCCACGGGCCCGGGCTCGGCCGACCAAGCCGGCCGGATCGCACACGCTGCGGAGCGAGCCGGGCTGCGGCTCGTTCGCTTCATGTGGTGCGGCAACGACGGCACCGTGAGGGCCAAGGCCTCGGCGGCCTCGGGGCTCGAGCACCGCATCGTCTCCGGTATCGGCCTGACCGTGGCCATGCAGGCCATGAACTCGCTCGATCAGCTGCAGCCGGTCGAAGGCATGGGTCCGGTGGGCGAGATCCGCCTCGTGCCCGACCCGGAGACGTTCACCTTGTTGCCCTTCGTTCCCGCCACCGGGGCGATGGTCGTCGACATGTTCGACCTCGACGGCCGGCCTGCAGGCGAGTGCCCCCGCTCGTTCCTCAGGCGTATGCAGGAGCGGCTCCGGGCCCGCGGCGGGGTTTTGCACGCAGCCTTCGAGAACGAGTTCACCCTCGCCACGGACAGCGATGACGGTCCGCAACCGGTGGATCGCAGCCTCTGTTTCTCGACGATCGGGCTGAACGCCTCTGCCCACTACACCGATGAACTGCTAGCCGCGCTCGAGCAAATGGACATCGTGGTCGAACAGCACTACGCCGAGCTCGGCCACGGCCAGCAAGAGCTGTCTACGGCTCCGGCGCCCGCGCTGCGCGCCGCGGACCAACAGGTGTACGTGCGGGAGGCGATCCGGGGAGTCGCCACGAGCATGGGTTACGTCGCCTCCCTCGCCCCCAAACCGTGGCCCGAAGCTGCCGGGAACGGCTGCCACATTCACTTCTCGCTGTGGGACGGCTCCGGAGGCAACCGTTTCTACGATCCCGGCGCCTCCGACGGTCTCTCTTCCGAGGCGCGTGCCTTCGTCGCCGGGGTCCTCGAGCACCTGCCGGCCCTGGCCGCCCTCACCGCGCCGAGCTACAACTCCTACCGCCGCCTCGTGCCCAGCTACTGGGCCGGTGCCTATACCTGCTGGGGCTACGACAACCGTGAAGCGCCGCTGCGGATCCCGTCCCGCTCCGCCGGTAGGGAAGAGGCGACCACCAACGTCGAGCTCAAGACCGCGGATGCCACCTGCAACCCCTACATCGCACTCGGAGGGCTGATCGCCGCAGGCCTCGATGGGCTCGAACGGGGACTCGAGCCGCCACCCCCGGTCGAGGTCGACCCCGCCACCCTGGAAGACGCGCAGCGGGAGGCGTGGGGTGTCCGTCGCCTGCCCGAAACGCAGCGCGACGCGCTGGATTCATTGGAATCCGATGAGGTCCTGATGGAAGCGATGGGGGACCGGCTGAGGCGTTCGTACCTGGCGGTGCGGCGCTCGGAGTGGGAGGCCTATTCGTCTGAGGACGAGGCGTTCGAACAGCGGGGCCACTTCTTCAAGTACTGACCCGCGTTCGCGACGCAGCCGTGTCGGTCTGGTTCGTATGGATCGAGGAAGCCGGCCATGGAGGTGAAGAAGCCCAGGCGTGGCATCCAGCTTCATGGCATCGTCCCACGCGTTCTCGGTGACGGCACCCGCCTTTGGTCCATCCCCCCAGACCCGAGAGGTCTTCACCATCTCGGACGCCGGCAAGCCGTCTCCTGCGCCTGTAGCGGACGTCGGGTGACGTGGTGAAGTCGATAGAGTTACGGCCGTGATGCAGGTGATGCCGGCCCGGGAGCGGATCGCGCTCGAACGCCGGGCGCGTGCCCTCGCCTGGGGCGGCAACGCGTGGCACCTCGTCGAGTTCGCGATCGCCGTCGCCGCCGGCGTCGCCGCCGGGTCTATCGCCCTGATCGGCTTCGGCGCCGACAGCTTAATCGAGGCCGGGGCGGGACTCGTGATCGTGTGGCTGTTCACCGGGAGACGGGTGGGCTCGGAGCGTGCCGAACGACGGGCACAGCGACTGATGGCCGGCAGCTACGTGCTGCTCGTCGCGTACATCGTGGTCGAGTCGGCGCGTACGTTGACCGGTGGTCATCATCCCGAGGCGAGCTGGGTCGGAGTCACCCTCGCAGCGTTCACCGCCGTGACTATGCCGGTGCTCGCGGGAGCGAAGCGCCGGGTCGGCCGAAGGCTGAACTCGGTGGCGACCGTGAGCGAGGCGGCGCAGAACCAGATCTGCGCCTATCTCTCGATCGCCCTGCTTGTCGGCCTGATCGCCAATGCCGTCCTGGGTTGGTGGTGGGCCGACCCCGCCGCGGCGCTGGTGATCGCGGGCCTGGCGGGCAAGGAAGGTTGGGACGTGTGGAGGGGCGAGCGGTGCGGGTGTTGCTGACGCCCGGCGCCCCACCCGAGGATCGTCGAGACGGCGGGGCCACAGAGCTGGGTCGGATGCCGCCTCCGAGCGCAGGGGGCCGCACCACGCGCGCTCGCGCCGCCGGTTCGACGCGGCGTGACGGGGGCTGTAGACAGTCACGGACGATCACCCGCAACATGGTCACGGGACCCGTGCAACCAGGCCCCCGAGCGTGGAGAACCCAGCGGTGACGCGCGAAGGAGATGCCCCCACCGGCAACGACCTCCGCAGGGACGCTGCCCGAGGCAGGGAGGAGGCCGCCCGCCGGCTGCTCGAGGCGTGGCGGGGGGAGGTCGAGGCCGCCGCGCTCTACGAGCTGATCGCGCAGCGGCAGACCGACCCGCAGCGAGCCGAGATCCTGCGCCGTATAGCCGCCGCCGAGGTGGGTCACCGGCACCGTCTCGAGGAGCGGATGCGGGCACTGGGCGTAGCCGTGCCCGATCCGGCCACGGTCAAGCTGTCGCCGTGGCAGCGCCTGCAGGCCCGCGTGGCTCCAATCGAACGCCTGCTGGCGGCGCGTGAAGCGGCCGAGATCGACGAGATCGACGACCGCTACGTGCGGCCCACCGGCGACGAGGAGACCGACCGCTTGCTGCACGGCATCCGGGCCGAAGAGCGCTCGCACTCGATGGCGGTCGAGGAGTTCCTCGCCGGAAGCGGCCCACCGCAGAACGAGGGCCGTGCGGGCGGCCCGCGCTCGCGCCTCGAGCTGATCCTCGGACGGGAGCGCTGGCACCAACGCGGTTCGGGCTGGATCTCGGGGGCGATATACGGGGCCAACGACGGCCTCGCGGCGGTGTTCGGGATCGTCACCGGGGTATCGGGTGCTACCGGCGAGTCCCACTTCGTGCTCACCGCAGGGCTCGCCGGGGCGATCGCCTCGGCCCTGTCGATGGCGGTGGGGGCGTTGCTGGCGGAGCGTTCGGAGATCGAGGTCGCCGCCGCCAGCCTCGAGCAGGAACGGCGCGAGATCGCCGTGCACCCCGAGGAGGAGGTCGAGGAGCTGGCGCTCTTCTACCAGCTCAAGGGTCTGGACGCCGCCAGCGCGCAGGAGCTGGCCGAGCGCCAGGCGGCCGACCCCGATGCCCTGCTGCAGGCGCTGGCATCCGAGGAGCTCGGTCACGCACGCGTCGAACGGGGCAACCCGGCCCTCACCGCGCTGTCAGCCGGGGTCAGCACCGGGGTCGGTGCCATGGTGCCGGTGCTGCCGTTCTTCTTCATGGCCGGAGCCGGCGCCCTGGTGGCCGCCGGCATCGTGTCGCTGGTCGCGCACTTCGCCGTGGGCGCCGCCAAGTCGCTGTTCACGTTGCGCGGGTGGTGGTCCTCGGGCCTCGAGATGACGATCGCCGGGGTCGTGGTCGGCGGTGCCACCTATGCGATAGGGCTGTTCCTCGGGTGACGCTGCACGGAAGCCCGGAGCGCCGCGCCGGAGCCGGCGCCGAGCTCCTCGAGGCGATAGAGGACGTGGCGGCGGTCGACCACCACGCCCACGACGTCGTGCGCGAGGTCGGTGATCTTGATGCCTTCCGCGGCCTGTTCTCCGAGAGCCCGGACCCGCGCCAGTGGCCCCACGTCGCCACCACGCTCACCTACCGGCGGGCGCTCGGTGAGCTCGCCGAGCTGTGGGGGTGCGAGCCGACCGAGGCGGCCGTGTTCGCCCGCCGGGCAGGCGGCGATGCTGCGGAGTACGCGTCGGCGCTGATGTCGGCGGCCCACATGGGCGTGCTCCTGGTCGACGACGGCTATCCCCCGCCGGGGACGGGATGGGGCTTGGAGCGTCTCGCCGAGTTCTCGGGGGCCCGGGTATGGCCCGTGATGCGGCTCGAGCGGGTGGCCGAGGAGGGCCTGCAGAGGGTACGCGGAAACGTCCCCGCCCCGCTCGACGCCCTGCGCGATCACGTGCGGGCGGCGGTGCGCTCGGCCCGCGCGGGCGGTTACGCGGGACTCAAGACGATCGCCGCCTACCGCACCGGACTCGACGTCGGTCCGCCGCGCCCCCGGGACGCGGCGCGCGAGCTCGATGAGCTGCGGCGCTTTGGTACCGTCCGCCTTCAGCACAAGGCGTTGCTCGAGCTGTTGCTGTGGGACGCGCTCGAGATCAACGCCGTGGATCCGCTGCCGGTCCAGGTGCACTGCGGTTTCGGCGACCCCGACCTGCTGCTGGCGAGGGCCGACCCGAGCTACCTCAAGCCGCTGATCGAGGCCTTCCCGGACACGCCGATCGTGCTCTTGCACTGCTACCCGTTCGTGCGCCACGCCGGGTGGCTCGCCCACGTCTACCCCAACGTCTACTTCGACGTGTCGCTCACGATCCCGCACGTAGCGCGGCCCGCGGAGATGCTGCGGCAAGCTCTGGAGCTGGCACCCGTGTCCAAGCTCCTGTACGCATCGGACGCGGCCCGGGCCCCGGAGCTCTACTACCTCGCGGCGCGCTGGTGGCGCGAGGCGCTCGCCGAGGTGCTGTCCGAGGCCCTGCCGCTTACGGAGGCCGAGGATGCCGCTGTGGCGATCTTGCGCAACAACGCCCTCGGCCTCTACCCGATCGCCTGAACCCGCCGGAGACGATCCGGAGCCGGGCAAAGCCTTCCTACCCGGCCCGACCGCGTGAGCGTGCCCCGCTCCGGTAACGGCCGGTCATCGGCGTCGACGCGGCTGGCGGCTCGGCACATCCCGCGCGAC
>CADDZG010000136.1 GCA_902812355.1 Actinomycetota bacterium
CCACGGCGGCGACTAGGGCGACCGTCGCCCCGACCGCGATCGTGCGCAGCGTCGTCATGTGCGACCTCCCGAGCCGTGTCGTCCGGGCCGGGCCCCCGTCGGAGCCCGTCTTGCAGCCCCACCCGGGCTCTCGAGCCCAGGGTTCGCCACCCGCGGCGCGTTCTCCTGCTGCACCGGGTCACGCCGCGAAGAGGGCTTGTCGCGCCCGGCACGTTTCCAAGAAGCAGCGGGAACGATGGGGGCATGCGGAACCTTCGGAGGAGCCAGCGGGAGCGAAGGGGGCGCTGCGCGACCGATCGGCCGCGCTGCGGGACCGATCGGCACTGCTGCGGGTGCCCGGCTAGAACGGGACGCCGGCCCGGAGGACGACGCAGCAGTAAGGAGTGTCCTCGCCGGTGCGCACCACCGCCCGGGCGTCGCGGCTGTGGCGTTTGATCTCCTCGTGCGGAACCACGCCGAGCGGTAACGGCTCAACCGCTGAGCCCAAGAACCTAGCCACGACGTCGTCCGCCTCACTCGCCCGAAGCGCCGACTCGAACACCCCCTCGTGCACGATTGCTTCGAGCACCGGTGCGATCGGTGGCTCGCCCCGTCTCCACAGGAGATCGATCGCTTCCACTCCGGGGGGTATCGGCAGACCGGCGTCGGCGATCACGAGCAGGTCTCCGTGGCCCAGTGCGGTGATCACCTGCTGTAAGCGTGGGTGCCAGATACCGTCGACCCTCATCAGCTCCCCCCGGGGACATTCTGAGCGGCGACCAGCTTTTCCAGTTCCTCGGGCGAAGGGAAGGACGCTTGTGCGCCGCCGCGGGTCACCGCGAGAGCCCCCGCCAGCACTCCCCGCCGGGCCGCGTCGCGCAAACTCGAGCCTGCGGCGAGCGCCTGGGCCATGGCCCCGGCGAAAGCGTCACCGGCGCCGGTGGTGTCCACCACTTCCACCTGAGGCGCCGCGATGTGATAGGAGCCCTGTGCCTTGCAGACTAGTGCGCCCCGAGGCCCCAGCGTGACGATAGACGCGGTAGGCCCAAGGCCGAGGAGGGCCCGGGCCACTAGTCTCATCCGATCCAAGGCGGCTTCTAACGAGTCCGCCTTCCCGACGACATGTTCTGTGAGGGTGTACGCTCCGGATGCAGTCGTGGTTACACTGGCGCTATCCTTCAGCAGTGCAGCCGCCTCGTGCTCGTTGACGATGAGGACGTCGATCTGCCGGAGGATGCTCGCCGGGATGGGTCGGGCCGGAGCGGCGTTGAGCACGACGAGCGTGTCGGGGCCGGACAGAGTGACCGCGCGTTCCACGGCTTCTTCGGGGATCTCCTGCTGCAACAACACCACCGCTGCAGATCGCAGCGCTTCCGCCGCTTTCTCCACCAGTGGGCCGTCGACGGCGTGGTTGGCGCCGGGTGCGACGACGATGGCGTTCTCTCCGTCTGGGGTGACGGTTATGAAGGCGGCTCCGGTCGTCATGCCGGACCTGATGCCGACCAGGGATGTGTCGACCCCGCAGTCACGCAGCGCGGAGATCATCTCCGTCCCCGCGCTGTCGTCTCCGACCATCGCTACCAGGGCCACGGTGCCCCCTAGTCTGGCTGCTGCCACCGCCTGGTTGGCACCCTTCCCACCCGCATGCAACGTCAGTGTCGCACCAGTGACAGTCTCTCCGGGAGCCGGACGTCTGTCGACGTTGAGTACGTGGTCTCGGTTGACCGAGCCCACTACCACGATCGTGCCGCTCCGTCTGCGCACAGTTGTCCCCAGCTGCTACTTCACAAGCGGTCCACCCCTGGCCTGCAGGCCGGCCACGACCAGGACCAGGGCGACGAAAATGTACTCGTACAGGGATGGCAGGCCGAGCAGCACGATGACATCGTTGATGATGCCGATCAACAGGGCACCCAGCGCGGCCCCAACGATCGTGCCGCGCCCACCGCGGAAGGGGATGCCTCCGAGGATCACCGCAGCGATCGCTTCCAACGAATAGCCCTGGGCGGTCAGTGGATAGATCGATCCTTGCCACGCGGTGATCATGATGCCGGCCGATGCCGCCAGAAATGCCGACACGGCGAAGACGCTTGCTTTGAGCCACGCTGCTTTGACTCCCGTTCGCCGCGCGGCAACCTCATTGGAGCCGACCATCTTGAGTCTCAGTCCGAGCGGAGTGAGTGACAGCACGCATTGCCCCAAGGCCACGAGCACCACCGCGATGATGATGAGATTGGAGACTCCAGCCGTTCCCTGGGCCACCGGCCCGAACCCGAAAGGCCTCGGGGGATGCACGCTTGTCGGGCTGATGTAGCTGCCGCTGTTGAGCAAGAGAGCGATTCCGCGCATCCCCCAGTACGTTCCCAGCGTGACGATGAAAGAAGGGATGTGGACCTTGCTGACGAGCAGTCCGACCAGCAGGCCGACTAGCGTTGCGGCGGCGAGGGTGAGGAAAAGCGCCGGTGCGGTGGGCACCTCGTGCAGTACCGTGAGCCAGGCTATGAACATGCCACCGCACGCGAGCAGGCTTTCAGCCCCGAGATCGATCGAGCCCACCATTATTACGAACGCCTCGCCGACCGCAGTAACAATCAGGAAGCTCGAGCTGATGAGCAACGCATTGAGGTTGCCGGCTCTGGCGAATGATGGAGTTATGGCGGTGGCAATGATGAAGGCGATGATGAGGAACGCGATAGGGCGCCGCACGCTGCCTTCGGCGCCGAGCAGCCGCTGCATCAAGGAACGCAGCCTTTGGAGCTTCAGCCAGGCTACGGACCCCGCTTGCTGGTCTATCATGCCCACCGCAGGTGTCCCCTCCCTCCCGTCGCGGTGATCCTCATCTAAGCGACCGGCAGCCTGCGTGGCGAGTACTCGATCGTTCGTCCTCGGTCCATGTCGTCGACCTGTCCTCGTTCGCGTGAGATCACGTCGCGTACCGTCATGAGATCTTCCCGTCCGTGTGGAACATCATCGTCAGGAGGCGATCCACAGTGAGCCCTTCTGTGCCGACGACGTCGGTGATACGACCGTTCACGAACACCGCCACCCTGGTGCAGACCTCGAGGATGTCCTCTAGACGGTGACTGACCAGCAGCACAGTCTTGCCCCCCGCGTGCAGAGCCCGGATCGTCCGGAGCACGTCGTGTGCTTTGGCGGCCGAGATGGCAGCTGTCGGTTCGTCCATGAGGATGATGTCGCGGTCGAACAGCAGAGCACGGGCGATCGCCACCAGCTGACGCTCTCCTCCTGAGAGGTGTTCCACGACGTCATCGGGGCCGATCTTCGCGCCCATGCGCTCGAGTGCCTCTCTGGCCCGGCACCTCATGGCGTTAGTTCTGAGTAGACAGCCCCAGCGCGTCTGCTCCTCACCGATGAACAGGTTCTGCCAAACCTTCAGATCGGGGGCCATGGCGAGGTCCTGGTAGATCATCTCTATCCGGAGGCGCCGGCGGGACTCGGCGGGCGATGACACCCTTACGTGGCGACCTCGATGCATGAACACCCCGCTGTCGGGCTGGTTGTAGCCGGTGAGTAGCGAGAGGAACGTAGATTTCCCCGCTCCGTTATCACCGACTATCCCGAGTATCTCGTTGTCGTACACATCGAGGCTTACGCCGTCGATGGCGACCACTTGACCGAAGGTCTTGGTGAGATCCCTGACCGATAGCACGGGAACTGGCTCGTGCGTGTGTGCCTCCGTGGCCACTACTTACCGTCCTGCGGGGTAGGAGCGGGCCTTCCCGTATGGCAGCGGGGGGATCGTCTGGGGCGTGCCCCACGCCGTGACCTTGTCAACGTTCGCCCGCGTCACCACGACCATCGGGATCGTCACATCCCCGTCGGGGAACTGTGCCGGTGGTTTGGTGTGGGCGGCGAGGTAGTTGGCCATCGCCTCGACAGCCCAGAACGCCTCGACATAGGGGGAGTGAGTGACGGTGTCGAGCTGGGTTCCTTGCTTGATGGCATCCAGACTCTCGGGTTGGGCGTCGGCCCCAACCACCAGCACATCCTTTCCCGGCGTGAGGTTGTGGGACTTCAGCGCGTTGATCGCCCCTAGTGCCATGGCATCGTTGCCCGCGATGATGAGCTGGATATTCGTCGTCTTGGATAGCTCCGTGCCCATCAGCTGTTGAGCGGTGGCCGTGTCGAAGTTCGCCGACTGGTTGAGGATCACATTGACATGTCCCTTGTCGACGTACGGCTTGAGGGCCGACATCGCGCCCTTCTCGCGGTCGATCGCGGTGCTAGAACCCTGGGTGCCCTGCAAGATGACGACGTTCCAGGGTTGCTTGAAATGGTGCTTGTGCAGGTAAGCGAGCGCGTACTGGGTCTGCTTCCGGCCGAGAACCTTGTCCTTGGCTCCGATGAAGGCGACTCGGCCGGAGGGATCGTTAACGTCTCGATCGATGGTGACGATGGGAACCCCTTGGGTCATTGCCTGCCGGGCTGCCGGGGTCACCGAAGCATCGATCGTGTTGAGGATGATGCCGTCTACTCCCTGCGCCACCGCCTCCTTGATGTCGGAGATCTCGGTGGAGGCGTCGCCGTTGGCGCTCAACACCTTGACGTCGAGGTTGGAGTAGTGGCTGGCTGCGTCCTTGACTCCCTTCGCCATAGGGGCGAAGTAGGGGGGCGTGTATCCCGTGAAGATGAAGTCGATCCTCTTGGTTCCAGATCCACCTGAGGCACCGGCAGGCTTACCGCTGTTGTTGACACACGCGGACGCGACCAGCGCCAAGACCACGACGGGTGCCAGCACGAGGGTCGATCGGAGCCTATCGCTCACCTTGTCCACCTCCTTCAGAGGCCACCTGGATGCCGGGATGAGATGTGAGGGCGTCTGCGGGGGAAGGAACCGGGCGATCCGCGCACCCACAACTACCGCCGGGAAGTAGCCGCACCGGAAGCACGTCTGTGGTCGCCGGAGCATCGCGGTCGGTGATCCGGGCCAGTACCTTGTCGACCGTCAGGCGGGCGATCGCGGCTATCGGCTGGACAACGGTGGCAAGGCTGGGCAGCGTGTAGTGCGCTTCCGGGATACCGTCGAATCCGATCACGGCGATGTCGCCCGGGACGTGCAGGCCCTCCTCGAACGCGGCCCGCAATGCGCCGATCGCCTGGGTGTCGCTGGAGGCGAAGATGGCCGTCGGCCTCGGACGGACGCGTAGCATGCGTCGAGCGACCCGATAGCCCGCGTCCCGGGCGAACGGCGCCCGCACAACCAGGTTGGGGTCGACCTGCAGCCCGGCCTCGTGGAGAACGGCGAGGAAGCCGCGTCGGCGATCGTCCGACGGTGTGAGATGGCTGGGGCCGGCGATGCATCCAACCACTTCGTGACCGTGCTCGAGCAGGTGCCGTGTCGCCAGACGTCCACCGATCTCGTTGTCGGCGACGATCACCGCTGCTGGGGGTGACGAGGGCATCCGGTCGACGACAACCAGCGGCGTGCGCGACAGGTCGAGCTCGGCCAGTGTTTCGGCGGCGTCGCCCGAGCTGATCAGCAGGAGGCCGTCGACGCGGCGCTCGACGAAGGTGCGGACGTAACGGACTTCCCGTTCGGGGTCGTCGGCGGCGTTCCCGACAAGCAGGTTGAAGCCCCGCTCCTGTGCGGCGTCCTCGATAGCGCGCGCCAGCTGTGCGAAGAAGGGGTTCGAAGAGTCCGGGATGATGAGACCCAGAGCGTTGGTGCGTCGCGCTCTGAGGGCCCTGGCGACGCCGTTGGGTCGGTAGTCGAGCTCCCGCATCGCCTCGAGGACCCGGGCCCGGGTCGCTGCGGCGACCGGCCGGGGCCCGCCGTTGAGCACGTAGCTGACCACGGCCGAAGACACCCCTGCCCTGCGAGCGACCTCATCCCGGGTAACCCCCATGTGGCGAGTCTACACGAGTTGACCTGCTCCAGGGGGGCGAGCCAACCCGAAGGACTTCGACGGGCTCCGCTCACCCTGCCACCCGGCTGCTTGGAGGGCGGCGCCGGGCGTGCTGGGTTTGTTCGACGGCGTCATGACGAAGCGCGCGCCGAAGGTCGTGGCAGCCGCAGGGTCGCGACCTGGCGCCTGCAGGCGCAGCGGCGATACCGGGCTCGAGTTGTCTCCCGGCGATGCCGCGTATGTACGTGTTTCATTGGGAAGTGTCACATCCTCCCGACCGGATCACCGGGGCGGAGACCTGATGACGGGGCGATAGCCCAAGCCCATCAATGTGATCCTGCAGGGTCCTGTCCCGAGTACGGATGTCACGCGGTAGCCAACCCAGACCGGATACACGACGGTTGTCGTTGCTCCGAACCGCTTCTGAGGACAAGGGGGCGCTGAGGCAAGAACCCTAAGAAGTGCAAGCGTGATCGTCGCATCGGTGGCTCGTACCCGCTCTTGGGGGATCCGTAGGCCCTGTGCGGGTGAGGAGATCGGACCCCATCGGGTGAACCGACCGCGGATCGCAGGCGGCCTCGAGTCCGCGAGCTGCGCGCGACGTCGCGCGTTCCTGGGAGTCGGCCCTCAAGTCGCGCAACCGCTATGCCGATATCGATCCCGTAAAGGTGTGCCCGGTGATGCGACGGGATGGGGCGCGGGCTCCTCGCAGACGGCGACGGTCCGTACGAACCGGAAGGAGAAGCGGTGAGATCGATCATTGCGACGAGCAAGACGGCCCGTGTGGGCGC
>CADDZG010000137.1 GCA_902812355.1 Actinomycetota bacterium
GCGTGAGCGCGGCGGACGCGGCGCGTCCGGAGACCGCCGGTCCGGCGCGCGTCTGCTTCGGCTTCGACGCCCGGGGGCCGGTCGATCTCTTCTACGCCCGCTTCGGCACCGGAGACCCCCTCGAGGTGAACGTCGGGTTGGTACAGGAGCGCCCCACGGGGCCGCCGCTGATGGAGTGGACGCCGGGTGATCACCGCGACCGCCACACCCGCCTGTTCGCACGCGACGACCACTACCTGATGTGGCAGAGCGACCTCGGCTGGTTCCGCATCGACCCCGGCGTGCCGCGCGTCACGTTGCCTCCGTCATCCGAGGCGGCGCGCCGCGAGCTGCGTCTGTGGGGCGTGCCCGCCGCGCTGTGCATGACCGCGCGCGGCGACCTCGCCCTGCACGCTGCGGCGGTCGAGGTCGGGGGCCGGGCGTTGTTGCTCGCCGCGCCCGGGCGCCACGGCAAGACGACGCTGGCGGCCGCGTTCCTGCGCGCCGGCCACCGGCTGCTGTCCGAGGACATGACCTGCTGCCGCCCCGGCCCGGCCCCCAGCGTGCTGCCCGGGCCAGCGGCACTACGGATCCGCGACGACGTGTATGCGGGGCTGCGCTTCTCCGGGGTGCGGGTCACCGCCCGGGAGCCCGGCCGGGTGCACGTGGCCGTGGGTCCCGCCCTGCGGGGATCGGGCGACCCCGTACCGCTCGCCGCGATCGTGTTCCTGCGCAAGGCGGAGCAAGGCGTGGCCTTGCACCCGGCGGATCGGGCGACCGTGTTGCGAGACCTGTGGGGCCTGCACTTCACGCTGCCGACCGACGGGCACCGCGCCGCCGCCTTCCACGGCGTCGCGGCCCTCGCCGAGGCCGTACCGGCATGGGATCTGCATCGCCGGCTGCGCTTCGACGACCTCGACGAGGTCGTGCGGTGCGTGGTGGAGACGTGTCTCGCGCCGTGACGGTGCCGCTGCCGCCGGCGCTCAAGCTGGTGCTGGCGCTGAGGATCGTCTCCTGCTTTGCCGCCGTGGTGGTGCAACAGCGCCGTATGCCCCTGCCCGAGCTCGTGCGTCACCTCGGGCGCCCGGTGACGCACCCCGACCGTCCGCTGGAGCCGGCCCGCCTCGGATCGATCGTCGGACGCGTCCTACGGGTCGGCCGCCACAGGGCACGCTGCCTGCATGCGTCGTTGGTGCTCTACCGGCTGCTGGTGCGCCAGGGGGCGCGGCCGAGCCTCGTGATCGGGCTCCCGGCCGAGCCCGCCGACAAGGACGCCCACGCGTGGGTGGAGCTCGACGGCGTCGACGTCGGCCCCCCGCCGGGCGGACGGCGCCACCGGGCCCTGGCCCGCTACCCTTGAGCCTGCTCCCCGGATCTGCCGCCCTCGATCACCACGAGGTCGCGTGCCGCAAGCTGCTCGAGGAACTCCTCGATGTCCTGGGGCAGCTCCGCGGGCGCGTCCTCGAGCCGCGCGCGCAATCCGGCGATCAGCTCGTCGAAGGTGATGGGCTGCTCGATCAGCTCCCACACCAGGGCGCCGACCTCGTTGAGACCGTGGTACTCGGCGGTGTCGAGGTGCAGGACCACGGCCCCCTCGCCGTCGCCGAGCCTGCGGAAGGTCGCCCTGGGGGCCTGCTTGATCACGGTGGTGCCGTCCACGAAGGCCGTCCTTTCGCCGCTCTCAATAGATACCGATGCTGCCACGGCGCCGTTCCCGGTTGAGTGCCATCTGGAAGGCGACGATGCCCAGAGCCAGGGCCACCGCCGAGCTCGGCAGGAGCTTGAGCAGCGCCGGCAGGGTGTCGGCCCAGCCGGCGGTGCCGATCAGCGCCGAACGGGTGGCGTCCAGCGCCACCGTGACGGGGTTGTAGGCCGCGAGGGTCTGCAGCCATCTCGGCAGGATCGTGAGCGGGAAGTAGGTACCCGATGCGATCGTGATCGCGCTGCCGACGAAGCCGACTGCGCCGCTGCCCCGCTTGAAGGTGAGGATCCCGGCCGAGCCGAGCATCCCCAGCCCCCACACGAACGGTACGAACACGACGAGCACGGCTATCGCCGGGAGCAGGCCGGTGAGCCTGAAGTAGAGATCGAACGCCAGGGTCGCGAGGGCGAGGAAGGCGACCGAGCGGATCGGCACGTACAGGAGGTCGTAGACGACCGAGCCCAGCAGCATCGTGCCGGGGGCGAGCGGTGCCACCAGTAGCGATTCCAGGGTGCCGAGGTACTGCTCCTGGCGCATCACCGCCACCACCCGGCTGATGCCGATCTGTAGGAACGCGGTGGGCACGATGCCGGCGACCACGAACTGCATGTAGCTGGGCTGGTTGCCGTCGAAGCTGGGCAGCGTGCTCGAGGGGACCAGCTTGCCCACGAAGTAGAAGATCACGACCTGCATGATGAGGTTGACCCAGTCGCCGACGAGCGCGAGCCGGTAGCTCAGCAGCACCAGCACGTCGCGCCGGAAGAACGCCGGGACCTTGCGCACTTCCTCGGCGAAGACCCTGAGGCGCCCGACCCGCACGGGGACCGCGCTCACGGCGCATCTCCCCCTGTGAGCTGCAGGAAGGCCTCTTCGATCTCCGATCGCTCCTCGCGGCATCCGAGGATCCTGACCCCGGCCCCCAGGAGGGCCTCGAAGGCCTCGCCGAGCTCGACCCCGTGGTGCAGGGACAGCAGGTAGTGCCCGGCGGCGGGGTCGCCGCGCGGCGCGAGCACGCCGCGCCGTCCGAGGGCGGCGACGGCCCGTCCCTCGACGTCCGCGGGCCCGCTCAGCGTCAGCAGCCAGCGCCGTGCCACCGACGTCGCCATGAGCTCGGGCACCGTGCCGGTGAACGCGATGTGCCCGGAGCGCAGCACCGTGACGCGATCGGCGAAGCCCCGTATCTCGTCGAGGCGCTGGGTCGCCCAGATCACCGCCGCCCCGCCGTGGGCGGCCGCGGCCCGCACGAGCTCCTGGACCCGCCGGGCCCCCGAGAGGTCGAGATCGTGGGTCGCCTCGTCGACCAGCAGCACGCGCGGATGCATCAGCAGGGCGCGTGCCACAGACAGCCTCTTCTGCATCCCGTGCGAGTACTGGCCGACCTCCTTGCGCGCCGCGTCGCTGAGTCCGACGGCTTCGAGGCATTCCCATGCCCGTGCCAGCGCAGCACGCCGGGACATGCCATAGAGGCGGGCGAAGAACACGAGGTTCTCGAGCCCCGACACGCGCAGGTAGAAGGTGCGGTCCCCCGAGGGCACCAACCCCAGGAACCGGCGCGCCTCGCGCGACATCAGCCCCTTCCAGCGGATCCCGAACACGATCACGTCGCCGTCGTCGGCGGCGACGAGACCCGAGAGGATGCGCAGCAGGGTCGTCTTGCCGGCGCCGTTGGGGCCGAGCAGGGCATGGATCTCGCCGGGCTCGACGCGCAGGTCTATGTCCGCCAGGGCCCGCACCGGCCCGAAGCTGCGGCCCACGCCGCGGGTCTCGATCGCCGCACCGGCCGCAGGGCCCTCGATGCGGCCGCGGGAACGCTCCGGCGCCCTCTGCGCCACCTTCACGCTCAGGTCCCCTCCACGAAGGCGTAGACCGCCGCCAGATCTTTGGCCCACATGTAATCGTGCGCGTCGAGGTCGCGGCGTTCCAGGCGCTGCATCAAAAGATCGTGGTCGACCCCCGGCATGGCGAAGGGCGGGTCGGCGAGCCAGCGCTTGAGCGCGTCGTAGTCGATGCGCGCCACGATCGACTCGTCGAAGCCGGTCTTGTCCCTGCGGTCGAGGATCACGTCGGGCACCTTGCCCCGCAGCAGCCTGCGCACCAGCTTCTTGCGCCCCGGCTCGGGGACCTTCTGCTCCGCCGGCAGGCTGAGGAAGAACTCCCACAGATCGACGTCGGCCCACGGCCGGCGCACGCTCACGCCGTGGATCGCCTGGACGATGTCGTCGGCCTCCATCGTCAGCCCCGGCCCCCCGAAGGCCCACAGCTGCTCCTGCCGCCAGCGCTCCCGGCGCGCCAGCGCGGCGTCGGAATAACGCGTGCGGAAGCGGCTGCGGTCGAGGAAGTCCGGCACCGGCGCGGCCCCGTAGGGCAGGCGCACGAGACGGTAGGCAGCCGAGACCGGGCGCGGGATCAAGGTGGCGCCGAGCTCCTTGCCGATGTCCATCCAGCGGTGACCGGCGGCGCGGCACGCCGCGACGTAGCGGGCCGCGGCCCGCAGGCGCCCGTGCAGCAGCAGGTGGGCCATGACGTAGCCGCGCCGGTCGATCACGAACTCGGCGACCTCGCCGGTGAGCATCGTGCGGAAGCCGAGCTCGGACAGCTTGCGATAGTGCTCGGCGGCGTCGCTCGTGAAGATCTTGGGTACCGGCCCGTCGAGCACCTGCACCCATTCCTCGAGACCGTCGAGCGGCTGGGCGCTGCGGCGGTAGCGGTGCAGGGGCATACCGAGTGCGTCGGCGACCGCCTCGATGTAGGGGGTCTCGTCCACGGAGGGCTGCTCGGGATAGACGACCGACAGTGCGGCCAACGGGCGCCCGTAACGCGCCAGATGCTCGGGCGCGCCGTAGGCGGCGACCGCCGGGGAGTCGATACCCCCGCTGAGCGACACCGCGTCGTTGCCGGTCAGCGAGCGCCGCACAGCCTGGGCCATGAGCGCGTCGAAGCGCTCGGCGATCTCTGCGTCGTCGTAACGCCCGGTCTCGAGCAGATCCCGGGGCTCCCAGTAGGTGGTGAAGGATGCCGATCCCGGGCGCATGCGGGCCCGGGTGGCCTTGGGCACGCGCCGCACGCCGTCGAGCGAGCACGGGAACTGGTCGCGCAGCTCACCGTAATAGAGGAGCTCGAGCACCCCGAGGTCGGCCCTGCGAGGGACCCCGGCGGCGGCGAGGACCTGTTTGGCCTCGCTGGCGACGTAGGTCGCGTCGGGCTCGTCGCGCACGAACAGGGTCTTGAAGCCGAGGTGGTCCCGCCAGCACCACATGTCGTGCCCGTCGGTGGCGACCACCGAGTAGGCGCCCCTCAGCAGAGCCGGGGTGCGCTCGCCGTGCACCAACCACGTGTGCAGCACCGCTTCGGCCGGGCTCTGTACCCGGGCGAGGGCGGCGCGCAGCTCGGGGCGGGCGGCGAGCTGGTCGAGGTTGTCGAGGCAGCCGCTGAAGGCGACCGCGCCGCCGGGGGCCGCGGCAACTCCGGCGTCCGCCACGGGACCGTGGGAGGCCCCGAGCACGCACGCTCCGAGGTGCACGACCTCGACGCGGTCCCCGCGATGGGGGGCGGCGGCGAACAAGCGCCGTATCGGCGCCTCGTCCGGTTCGTGCCGCGCGATGATGCCGCCTACCGATCCCATGCCCTCAGGGTTGCCACCGGTCTAGCGTGCCGCCGCAGCGCAGCGCGCCGCGGCCGGCCTCGCTCGTGTCCCTGCAACCAAGAGCCGGCCCAGGGTGGGCCGGCTCCCGGTTGCGAGAACAGGTGCCTCGACTATTCAGTCCGACGGGCACGACGGCTCGCCGAACATCGGGTCGTAGCCGCATGTGCCCTTGTCGCCGACCCCCGGTGTGTCGAAGGTGTGATCGGCGATCGACCCATAGTCGATGACTGTGGGCTTCTCGTAAACCGCCACAGGCACCGTCCTCCTTCCTACCTCCGGTATGGGTGGACATCCGCCCACCCCTGGAGGCGTGGCGAATGTAGCAACGGCCACCGATGGGGGCAATGGGGTTCCCCAGAAGTTGGGCTGTATGTACCCGGTCGGAGAAGGACCCGGGCAGGTCATCGTGGTTCCCGGGCGCCCGGCTCCGCGGTGTACTGGTGCCGTGGCCGATCCGCTTGTCTCCGTGTGCTTCTCGACCCATGCCCGGGCGTGGATGCTGCCCGCGCTGCTGCGCTCGCTGTCCGAGCAGGCAACCGCGGTCGGATTCGAGGTGCTGGCGGTGGACAACGCCCCGGTCGATGACACCTCCGCGATCCTGCGCCGCCACGCCGCCGAGGACGACCGGTTCGTCGTGATCGACGCCCCCGAAGCGGGTAAGTCGGACGCGCTCAACCTTGCCCTGGGGCGCGCCCGCGGCGACGTCCTGCTGTTCACCGACGACGACGTCGTTGTCGATCCCGGCTGGATCGACGCCTACGTCGGCTTCCTCGACTCCCGCCGCGAGCGCCTGGTGCTGGCGGGGGGCGCGATCCGCCCGCTGGCCGCCGACCTCGGGCCGTGGCCGCGGTGGCTGTCGCCGGCAGGGGTGGCGCACGTGCCCACCCAGCTCGACCTCGGTCCCCGCCGCAGGCTCGGGCCCGGCGACGGCTTCGTGTGGGGAGCGAACCTGGGGATGACCCGCGCCACGTGGGAGGCGGTGGGGCCGTGGGACCCGGCCAAGGGCCCGCGCGGTGACTACCGCGGCGTCTTCCCCCGGACGACCGGTGCGGCCAATGCCGACATCGACTACAACCTGCGCGCCCGGGCCGCCGGCGCGGAGATCTGGTACCTGCCCGAGGCGGTGGTGCACCATCGCGTGCGCTCCGGGGAGGTCACCCCGCGGCGCATCCTCGCCACCGCGCTGTCCCAGGGCCGCCACGAGGCGGCGCGCGGGGAGCCCGCCATCGCCATGCGGACGGGCATGCCGGCGACCGCGTTGCGCCTCGCCGGCGCGGCCGCGGTGTGTGTGTG
>CADDZG010000138.1 GCA_902812355.1 Actinomycetota bacterium
GGGAGCTGGCGGAGCTGGACGTCAACCCGTTGGCCGTCACGCCCACCCAATCGGTGGCCCTCGACGCCCTGGCAGTCCCGGCAGGCCTGCCCCGCCCGAGGTCCCGGCACGGCGGCGGTGTGCGAGCTGCCGGGAGCCCCCCAGGCGACACGGGACGTGTCGCGGATCGCGCGATGACCGACGCCGGCCGCGTCTTGGTGGTGGACGACGATCCGCAGATCCGCAGGGCGCTGCGGGCCAGCCTCACGCCGCGCGGCTATTCGGTGGCGACCGCGGGCAGCGGCGAGGAAGCACTCGAGATCCTCACCGGCGGCGACGTCGACATCACGCTGCTCGACCTCGGTCTGCCCGGCATCTCCGGCAACGAGGTGATCGCGCGGTTGCGGTCGTGGTCGTCGTTGCCGGTGATCGTGTTGTCGGTGCACGAGGCTCCCCAGGACAAGGTCGCGGCACTCGAGGCGGGGGCCGATGACTACGTGACCAAGCCATTCGACCTACCCGAGCTCCTGGCCCGGATGCGCGCCGTGCTGCGGCGCAGCCATGTGGGTGAACGGCCCCCGCCGGTGCTCGACTTCGGCGAGCTCCGGATCGACCTGGTGCGCGAGGCCGTGCTGCTGGAGGGACGTCCGCTCCACCTCACACCCACCGAGTACGCGCTGCTGCGCGAGATGGCCTCACACCCCGGCAAGCTGCTGACCCACCAGATGCTGTTGCGGCGCGTGTGGGGGCCCGGCTATGGCACCGAGTCGCACTACCTCAGGGTGTTCGTGCGCCAGCTGCGCCGCAAGCTGGGCGACGATCCCGCCGCACCGCGCTGGATCACGACCGAGCCGGGGCTCGGCTACCGCTGGGTGGCCGAGGCGCGTGGGGCCCCGGAGAGCGGCTGAGGTTCGCTCAGCGCACGGTCGGCCCGGTCGGGTGCATTGCCCGCAGGCGCTTGATGCGCTCCTCGATCGGGGGGTGGGTCATGAAGAGGTTGGCGAAGTTGATCTTGCGCCCCCCGAGCGGGTTGACGATGTACATCGTGGCATGGGCCGGGTCGACCTGCATCGGGATCTGCTTGGACGCGGTCTCGAGCTTCTGCAGGGCCCGGGCCAAGGGCTCACCGTCGCCGATCAGGTTGGCGCCGGAGCGGTCCGCCTCGTACTCGCGCGAGCGGGATACCGCCATCTGCAGCAGGAACGCGGCCAGAGGCGCCAGGATCATCAGCGCCAGCAGACCGATCGCGTTGCCGCCGTTGTTGTCGCGGCCCCCGCCGTAGCCACCGAACATCGCTCCCCACATCAGCATGCGGGCCAGAAAGGTGATGCCCATCGCCACCGCCGCGGCGACCGAGCCGATCAGGATGTCCCGGTTGCGCACGTGCGACAGCTCGTGGGCGAGCACGCCGCGCAGCTCGTCGCGATCCAGCAGGCGCATGATCCCCTGGGTCACGGCGACCACGGCGTGGTGCTCGTTGCGCCCGGTGGCGAACGCGTTCGGCTGCATGTCGGGGGTCACGTACAGCCGGGGCATCGGCATGTTGCTGGCGGTGGTGAGCTCGCGCACGATGGCGTAGAGCTCAGGAGCTTCGGCCTCCGAGACCGGCTTGGCCCGCGCCGCGGCAACCGCGATCTTGTCCGAGAACCAGTAGGAAGCGCCGACGAACACGAGCCCGATCAGCAGCCCGAACAGGGCCCCGGTCCCATTGCCGATGCCGTAGCCGATCAGCACCAGGAGCCCGCCGAGGGCCGCGAGGAAGACGTACGTCTTTATCGTGTTCTTGTTCATCGCTCCGTCATCCGCTTCGTGCGTTTGCTCACACCGCGATTATCCGCTAACCAAGCAGGTATGTGGAACCTGACCGCTCGGGCCGTGCGCCTCCCCTTGGCCGAGCCGTTCCGGATCGCCCGGGCGAGCTGGGACGCGGCCGACAACGTGTTCGTCGCGGTGTCCTGGGACGGCCGGCGGGGCTTCGGGGAGGTGTCACCGGACGGCTCGTGGGGCGAGAGCCAGGACTCGGTCGTCGCCCGGCTCAAAGACCTCGACCTCTCGATCCTGAGCGGGCCCTTCGACCTCGAGGGGGTGCTAGAGCTGCTCCCGCCCGGCGGGGCCCGCTGCGCCCTCGACATCGCCCTGCACGACCTCGCCGGGCGGGTGGCGGGGCTGTCGCTGTCCGAGCTGCTCGGGTTGCACGGCCGGCGCCGGCCCCCGACGTCGGTGACGGTCCCGATCGCCGAGCCCGAAGCGATGCTCGAGCGGGTGCGCAAGCTGTCCGCCTACCCGGTGCTCAAGACCAAGGTGGGCTTCGACGGCGACGTCGAGCTCGTCGCCCGCACGCGCGAGGTCTACGACGGCGCCATTCGGATCGACGCCAACGAGGGTTGGAGCCCGCAGGAGGCGGTCGAGCGCCTGCGGGCCCTCGAGCCCTACCGGATCGAGCTGTGCGAGCAGCCGATCCCACGCGGCCGCCACGCCGAGCTCGCCGAGGTGACCCGCTCGACCTCGATCCCCGTTTTCGCCGACGAGGACGTGTGCACGGCTGCCGACGTCGCCGCGCTCGCCGGCGTCGTCGACGGGGTCAACCTCAAGCTGCGCAAGACCGGCGGGATCCGCGAGGCGTTGCGGGCGATCGCCACGGCCCGGGCCTGCGGGCTCGGGGTGATGCTCGGCTGCGATCTCACCTCGGGGGTGGCGGCGAGTGCCGAGGCCCACGTCGCCGCGCTCGTCGACCACGCCGACATCGACGGTCCCTTGCTGCTGGCGCAGGATCCTTGCCCGGGCGTGTCGTACGACGGCGCGACCCTGGTGGTGCCCGACGGCCCGGGCCTCGGCCTGACCAAGGAGCCGTGGTGAACCGGCGCTGGGCGGTGCTCGCCGACGGTTATCTGCGCGCGCGCAACGCCAAGACCGCTCACGGGGTGATCCGCTACAGCCGCGACGAGATCGCCTGCGTGATCGACCGGGACAACGCAGGACGGAGCCTCGCCGAGGTCGCGCCCGAGCTCGGGCGGGACGCGCCGATCGTCGAGTCCCTGTCCGAGGCCCTCACCCACCGGCCGACGTCCGTGCTGCTCGGGGTCGCCACGCCGGGAGGCTGGATGCCGCCCGACTGGCGGGGGTGGCTGCTGGAGGCGGCCGATGCCGGCCTCGAGATCGCCAACGGGCTGCACGCGCTGCTGCGCAACGATCCCGAGCTCGTCGCCCGAGCGGCGGCGTCGGGGGCCCGGCTGTGGGACGTGCGAGTGCCTCCCGACGACATCGCGCTGTTCTCCGGGCGCTCGCTGCAGGTGCCGCAGCGCATCGTGGCGACGGTCGGCAGCGACTGCGCGGTCGGCAAGATGACCGTGTCGGTCGAGCTCGCCGAGGAGGGGCGCCGGCGCGGAGTGTGCACCGAGTTCGTGGCTACCGGCCAGACCGGCATCCTCATCGCCGGCAAGGGCATCGCGGTCGACCGGGTGATCGCCGATTTCGTTGCCGGTGCAGCCGAGCGTCTGGTGTGCTCGGCCGAGCCGGACAGCGAGGTTCTGATCGTCGAGGGCCAGGGCAGCCTGTGGCACCCCGCATACTCGGCGGTCACCCTCGGGCTCCTGCACGGTGCGGCTCCCGAGGTGCTGGTGCTGTGCCATCAGGCTGGGCGCAGCGCGATCGAGGAACCTCCCTACACCGCCCTGCCTCCGCTGCGCGACATGGTGGCGACCTACGAGGCGATGGCGGCGACGCTGCGTCCCGCGCGGGTTGCGTGCATCGCCGTCAACACCGGTGGCCTGAGCGAGGACGAGGCGCGCGCCGAGCTGCGGCGGATCTCCGACGAAACCGGGTTGCCCGCCGGGGACGTGTGGCGTGGGGACACCGGGCGCCTGTGGGAGGCGGTCGCCGGCGCCCTCGCCGCCACCGCTCACGTCGCGTAGCGGCCCGTGGGCGCGGGCCGGTCGCTGCGGACCCGGTCTGGTGACCGGGCCGACCGCCCCCGCTAGGCCTCGTAGCCGGTGGTAACGGCCTTGTGCACGCTGGTGGCGAGGCGCCACGTGCGCAAGCGCCGGGCGGCGAGTGCGAAGGCCACCAGGGACAGGACACCGTCGACGCCGAAGAGGATTCCGAGCCCCCAGCCGACGCCGCCGGCGGCCAGCACCGTGTCGATCACGAAGAATGCATCCGAGAGCGCCAGCAGGACCCCGGCCCCGTACAGCACCGCCGGCCCCCACACCCAACCGACGGCGAAGCGGTAGACGAAGGCCGATCCACACGCCGCCAGCGCGCCCGTGGCTCCCTCGAAGCTCGGGTGGTCGTCGAGCGGGCGGAGGAACGGCTCGACCATCCGCTGCAGTGCGCCGGCCGCCTGCCGGCGCCGGAGGACCCAGTAGGCGATCGCGATCACCAGCAGGGCGACCGCTCCCCAGCCGGGCCATCCGAGAGACGGGGCCCACCCGGTCTGGCCGAATGCGCCGGGGTCGAACAACGCCAGCAGGCCCATCACCAGCAGCCCGGCCATGAACGCGGCGCGGTAGCGGCGCCAGGCGAAGGCGAGCCTCGAGGTGCGGCCGGGGGCCGCAGCGCGTATCCACCCCACCGCATCGCGGTAGGCGCGCTGGTTGGCGACGATCATCGGAGCGACCTTAACGGCGCGACCTCGAAGCCGGGGGCCCGCCCGGGCGGCTCAATCGTGGGTTGCAGGCGGCTCGGGGATCGTGCGGGTTCCTTGTGGGTCGGCTCACCATCGATCACCGGTCGTGCCGAACCCCGGCCCGGTTCGAGCTCCGTCTCGATCGTCGTGCCGATCGCGTAGTGCCGTGGGCGGGACGCGCCCCTCCCCGCCCATGCCGGCTCCGGTCGTCGGGCCGCCCGGCTCAATTTGCGCAGGCCGGCTCCGGTCATCGGGCCGCCCGGCTCACACCCGCCTGTCAAACGCGGTTAGACAGGGCAATGGTGAAGACCGCAAGCCCGCCCTTGCCGCCGTTCGGGTTGCTCGTCGAACGCCACGGAGCGGAGCTGCACGCCTACGCCCGCAGGCTCGTCGACGGCGATGCCGACGACGTCCTGCAGGACGCCTTGCTCAAGGCCCTGCGCGCATACCCGCGGCTCGAGCACGGGCGCCACCTCCGGGCGTGGCTGTTCCGGGTGGTGACCACCTGTGCGATCGATCACGTGAACCGGCGCAGGCGCCGCAGGGAGGTCGTCGTCGATGCGGTCCCCGAGGTACCGGAGCCGCCCCCGAGCGACGGCGCGACCTTCGACGGGTTGCTCGACGGCATCCCGGAGGGAGCGCGCCGTGCCCTCGTGCTGCGGTACGTCCACGACCTGCCGTACTCGCAAGTGGCCGCCCGCCTCGGCTGCTCCCCCGAGGCGGCGCGCCAGCGCGTGTCAATGGCGGTGCGGAGCCTGAGGGAGAGGTTGCGATGACACTGGACATGAGGATGCTGGAGCGCCTCGCCGACGCCGCGGCGCGCGGGGGCCTGGCCGATGCCTTCTACGACACGGTGGACACCACGGTCGGTCCTTTGCTGGTGGTGGTCACCGGGCGCGGCGTGTGCCGCATCGCGTTCGCCTCCGAGGATGCGGAGGCTGCCTTGGCTCCGGTGGCCCGCTTGGTCGGCCCCCGGATCCTGCGGTCCCGGCGGCACATCGAGCCGGCCGCGGGGGCGCTGTCCTCCTACCTCGCCGGCGAGCGATCCGAGCTGCGGCTGCCGGTCGATCTCACCCTCGTGCGCTCGCCGTTCCAGGCCGAGGTCCTGGCCGCCCTCACCGCGGTGCCGCGCGGCTCGGTCACCACCTACGGCGAGCTCGCCCGGCGCATCGGGCACCCGGGGGCGGCCCGAGCGGTCGGCACCGCCCTGGGGCGCAACCCGGTCCCGATCGTCGTGCCGTGCCACCGCGTGCTGCCCTCCACCGGCGGCCTCGGCGGCTACGGGGGAGGCACCGAGCGCAAACGCCTGCTTCTAGAACTCGAAGGCGTAAGGGTGAGCTGAAGCGAAGATATCTTGGTGTGACTGCAGGATCGCTTGTGATATAGAGGCAGGTGGCCCCGATATCGAAGCGGAAGCGCTACAGCCACGGCAGGGAAGGAGGCGAGGGTGAAGCGGCGCCGTCCGATCCACAACGACACGGTGGCAAGCGCCCGCCCCCTGCTGGTGTGGTCGGCGCTCGCCATCGTCTATGTGGTGTGGGGGTCGACCTACCTCGCGATCCGCATCGTCGACACCTCGATGCCTCCGCTGCTGGCGGCGGCGGCCCGCTTCGTCCTGGCCGGCGGGCTGCTCGCCGGGGGGCTGCTGTGGCGTCAGGGCCCCGGCGCGTTGCGCACCTCGTGGCGCCAGCTGGCCAACGCCGCCCTGGTCGGGTGCGCGCTGCTGGCCGGCGGTAACGGGCTCGTGATGCTCGCCGAGCGCAGCGTCGCTTCGGGCCTCGCGGCGCTGATCATCGCATCCGAGCCCTTGTGGATCGTGCTGCTGCGCATCGGCGGTGGCGACAGGGTGGCACGCACGACGATGGCCGGGCTGCTCGTCGGGCTGTTCGGCGTCGCCCTCCTGGTGCTGCCGGGCGCTTCAGGGGGCGGCACCCTGCCGGGCCTGGCGCTGCTGCTGGGCGCCGCCCTGTCGTGGGCCGCAGGATCGTTCGCC
>CADDZG010000139.1 GCA_902812355.1 Actinomycetota bacterium
GCGGGAAGTGCTCGACGTCGATGCGCCCCGTCGGCGTACGGCAGGCAACCGACCACGACCGGGGGCCGCGCATCATCACGCCTTCGAGCACGGCCTGTCCGCCGATCGACGGACGGGAGCCGCCGGTTACGCCCCGGCGCGCGTACTTGCGCTCGAAGCGCTCCACCCGGCCCCCTGTGTCCACGAGCTTCTGCTTGCCCGTATAGAAGGGGTGGCACCGGCTGCACAGCTCGACGTGCAGCTCAGGCTTGGTCGAGCGGGTGACGAAGGTGTTGCCGCACGAGCACGTCACCTTCGTCTCCATGTAGTCGGGGTGGATGCCTGGCTTCATGATCGGTTCCCTTCCTCGTTTTCGGTTCCACCGCGCGCCGCGGTCTCACGCTCCAGCCGCTTGCGCTCGTAGGCTACCGAAGCTCTGGCCATGACCTTAAAGGTGAGCCACACCGCCGCCACCAGGGCCGCGATCGTGAGCCACTGGGGCCATCCGAGGCCGAGCAGCATGGTTCGCCCACCTCCTAGCGTCGCAACGACGGGGGGCCCGGGGTCATTCCCCCTGCCTCACCGGCGCCTTGGCGATCTCGGTGAGGAACTGCGCGTTACCGGCGGTCGACTTCATCTTGTCGATAAGCAGCTCCAGCGCACCTCCCTCGACCGAGTGCAGGACCCGCCGCAGCCGCCACACCAGCTGCAGCTCCTGCGGGGTGAGCAGGAGCTCCTCCTTGCGGGTGCCCGATGCCTGGATGTCGATCGCAGGGAAGATGCGCTTCTCGGACATCTTGCGGTCGAGCTTGAGCTCCCAGTTACCAGTGCCCTTGAACTCCTCGAAGATGACGTCGTCCATGCGCGACCCGGTCTCGACCAGGGCGGTGGCGAGGATCGTCAGGGACCCCCCGTGCTCGATGTTGCGCGCCGCGCCGAAGAAGCGCTTGGGCGGGTACAGCGCGGTGGAGTCCACGCCGCCCGACAGGATGCGGCCCGACGCCGGGGTCGCAAGGTTGTAGGCACGCGACAGCCTGGTGATGCCGTCGAGCAGGATCATGACGTCCTGGCCCAGCTCGACCAAACGCTTGGCGCGCTCGAGCGTGAGCTCGGTCACCTGGATGTGATCGTCCGACGGCCGGTCGAAGGTCGAGTAGATCACCTCGGCGCCGCTGACCGAGCGCTGCATGTCGGTGACCTCCTCGGGACGCTCGTCCACGAGCAGGATGATGAGATGCACCTCGGGGTTGTTGCGGCGGACCGCGTTGGCGATCTCCTTCATGATCGTGGTCTTGCCGGCCTTGGGCGGGGACACGATCATGCCGCGCTGGCCCTTACCGATCGGTGCGATCAGGTCGATGATGCGCGGCGTGATCGCCCGCGGGTTGTCATGCTGTTCGAGGGTCAGCCGCTCCATCGGGTACAGCGGCGTGAGGTCGCCGAAGCGCGGCCTGCCCTGGGCGGCATCGACCTCGCCACCGTTGATCGAGTGGATCTTGAGCAGCGCCTGGTACTTCTCGGACTCCTTGGGCGAGCGCACCGAGCCGGTGACGAGGTCGCCCTTGCGAAGGTGGAACCGCCTCACCTGCGAGGCGGACACGTACACGTCCTTCTCTCCCGGCAGGTAGCCGGAGGTCCGCAGGAACCCGTAGCCCTCGGGCAACAGGTCGAGCACGCCGGTGCGGACCTCCGCCCCGGTGTCGTCCTCGGGCTCCTCCCAGCGCTCCTCGCGCTCCTGCAGGCGCTGGCCGCCGCGCCCGCGGCGACGGCGCCGCCGGGGTTCGGCCTTCTCCCTCTGGCGCGGCCGGTTGCCCTGGGGCCGCCGGTCGCGCTCGTCGCGCCGGTCGGTCTCGGGCAGGGCGGTCTCGTCCCGGACGCCCTGGGGCTCGTCGGTCTGCGCCGAGGCCTCGGGCGTCCCACCGGCCGCAGCCGGTGCCGAGGCCTCCGGAGCGGCGGTCGCATCCCCGTCCGTACCCTGGTTCCCGGGCGCCGTCGCCGAGCCCTCGCGCTCGGTCATCGCATCCAGCGGCGGTGCCTGCTCACGTCTCACCTCGCGCTCCTCCCCTGCATCGGCCGCGGCCCCTCGCCCGCCGGCTCCGTCCCCGTTGCGCGACGGCGCCGAGGTCGCGCCGTTGCTCCCGACGATCCTGTCGATGATGTCGGCCTTCTTGAGGCCGCCGACCTTGAGGTCGAGCGACCTCGCTATCTCCTTGAGCTCTGCGACCGGCTTCGCCTCGAGGACCGCTCGGTCGGTTGGATCGGGCACCTTGGTCATGCCTCCTGCATCGAGGATGGAAGCTCGCCGAGGTTCGGCTTGGCTTCCCTCCAATCACTCATGAACTTCTCGAAGCCCCTGTCGGTCAGCGGGTGCTTGACGAGGGACTGGAACACCTTGAACGGCATCGTCGCGATGTCGGCTCCGAGCCGGGCCGCGTGCACGACGTGCATCGGGTGCCGGATGCTCGCCGCCAAGACCTCGGTCTCGTAACCCTGCGCGTCGTAGATCTCGCAGATCTCGCCGAGCACCTGCAGGCTGTCGGTGGCGATGTCGTCGAGCCTACCCAGGAACGGCGAGACGATGTATGCCCCCGCCTCGGCGGCGAGGATCGCCTGCGCCGCGGAAAACACCAGGGTCATGTTCACCTTGATGCCCTCCGAGGTCAGCTTCTTGGTGGCTCCGAGTCCGTCGGGCGTGCACGCGATCTTGACCACCGCGTTGTCGGCAATCGCCGCGATCTCCCGCCCCTGGGCGACGAGCGTGTCGAGGTCGTTGGCCGCGGTCTCTATCGAAACCGGCCCGTCGACGATCGAGCAGATCTCCTTCTCCAGGGTCAGGAACTGCGCGTGCTCCTTGACCACGAGGCTCGGGTTGGTGGTCACGCCCCTGAGGACGCCCCAGCGGTTGGCCTCACGGATCTCGTCCAGATTGGCGGTGTCAAGGAACAACTTCACTGCGCTCACTCCTTCCTGCGCCGGGATCCAGCACGCCTGCCGCCTGCTCGAACAGGCCGCCGTCGTCCCGGGCCGTCGCTGCGCCCTCCTCGAGGGCCTTGGTCGCACTGTTGAAGACGTGGTCGATGATCTGGGACAAGGTCTCGTCCAGGTCGTAGTGGCTCACGATCGGGACCCCGCGCATCATGGCCGACGACACCATGTAGCGCTGGATCCGCCTGATCTTCTTGAACCCCGCCAGATAGCGGGATTCGGGGCGGCTGCCGGTCTCGATGCCTCTGCGATAGAAGTGGCTGCGGTGCAGCTCCTCGTCGTCCACCACCACCAGCAGCGGCACGACGATGGCGTTGCGGCTGCTCTCCGCCTTCTCGAGGAAGCCCGGGACCAGATGCGCTCCCTCGAGGATCATATCCGTTCCTTCCGAGATCGCCCTGTCTATCAGGGCCTGGGCCCCCACCGACACCGCCGCCGCCTGCTCGCGAAAGCCGATGATCAGGCGGTCGCCGGAGTGCGGGATCGGCTGCCGCACCGCCTCGTCGGCCTGGAACGACGACGCGTACAGGGTCGGGAACATCGCCCGGGTGAAGGCGCTGCGCAGCACTTCGCGCACCGCGTCGGTCGACACCACCCGGGTGATCCCGAGACGGGTCGCGAGCTGCGTGGCTATCGTCGACTTGCCCACGCCGGTCGCCCCGCCCAACAGCACGATCAGCGGGACGTTGAGCTTGGTCACCGCTTCCCACTTCACGTAGGCCTGGGCGAAGCGTTCGCCCGCCATGCGCCGCAGGACCTCGAGGGTCACCCGCGTCATCTCCTTGCGGCTCACGCGGTCCCGTCCCAGCGCCATGAGCTCGTCTTCGATCTTGTCGGCGACGTCGTAGGCGCGCCCCGGGGACAACCCGGTGACGGCCAGCGACGATGCCATCAACCCCTTGGAAAAGGGCAGGCCGTGCTCGCGCTCCGAGATCACTATGCGCTTGGTGAGCTTGCCGTCGGTCATGCCCGTTCCCGCTCCGCGAACGCAGCGAAGGCCTCGGCCGCGATCTCCCGCACCAGGGCCTCCGGGTCGTCCCCGTCCACTCCCACCGGTTGGTTGTCCATGAAGACCACCTCGATACCCGCCCGCAACGCCGCCCTGGCGGCGACGTCGACCCCTGCAGCTTTGATCTCGCACAGCAGCACGTCGGCTCCGTCCAGGTCCTCGAGGTCCTCCCGCAACGCCTTGCGGTCGGAAAGGTTGTGGCTGATCCGGGTTACCTCGCAGCCGTGATGGCGTTCGAGATGTCGCCGGATAGCATCCCCCGCTGCGACCGGTGCAGTCGTGGCGACGAAGACCTTGGCACCCTCCACGTCTCTGGCGGGGCTGGGGCGGAACACCGTGCGGACCACCGGGGCCTCTGCCCTTCGCCCGCCTCGGGACCCTCCGAGCCATGCCTCGAGGCACGACACCACGTCGGAGACCTGGAAGGGATCGGCGAAGGGGTACTCGGCCATAGTAACCACCGCGCCGCCGGCGAGCAACATGCGGTACGGCCCGAGGTAGCCCCGCAGGAAGTGCAGCGGGATCGAGGCCGGTACCACCAGGCAGGTGGCGTCGGCATGGACCGGCGGTATCGCCGCTCCCGATCCTTCCAACAGCAAGATGTCGCCGTCCATTCCATCGGCGATCCGCACGCCCTCGGCCACGTTGGAGATGCCGACCGCGCCGGCGAGGCCCCCGCCGCAGCGCCGGCAACCGACCGTGGGGACCCGGGCGAGCAGCGCGTCCTCGATGTGATCGGACGCCGCATGCCGGCCCTCGTCGGCGAGCGCCACGAGGTCGGCGGCGCCGAGGCTGAGCTCGTCGCCGCGCAGCACCTGGGGCGTCGGCGGACCGCCGCGACCCATCGCCACCACCACCGGTCGGTGCCCGGCGGCGGCGAGCACGCGCGCCGCGAAGGCGTTGATCGCGGTCTTCCCGGTGCGCTTGCCGGTGCCGATCACCGCGGCGGTCGGCTTGGTCGCGATGAGCGGCCGCGGGGGCGGGGACAGACGGAAGTCGGCCCCCTCGTAGGGCACGCCCAGCGCCAGCGCCACCGACGCCAGCTGCAAGCGGCGTTCGTTATCGAGCACCGGCTCGTCCGACAGGTCCATGACCGCGTCGCAACCCGTCCGGGTGATGGCCTCGCGCAGCAGGATCGATACCTCATCCCCCGACAGCACCGGGGCACCGCCGACCCTGTCGAGCCCCCCGTCGGGCAGCTTCTCACGCCCCCCGGCCAGCACCGCCGCCGCCACCTCGTGGCCGCGTTGGATCAGCTCCAGCACCGCGTCTTCGATCACCGGAGGGTAATGCTCGCCGTCGATGACTATGACGTAACGGATCGGGCTCTCCCACGGCGTTCGGGTAGAGGGGACGGCCGCATCAGCGAGCCGCGCGAAGCGTAGCGGAACCGCGGGCGTCGCGGTAGCCCCTAGAACGCAGCCGTCACCGCTCCAGGCGGGCCCCCTGCTGCTCCCACTCGGACACGAACACGCGCCAACCCGCGTCGCGGGCACGGCACACCCTGCGTACCTGTTCGGCGCGCATGGACGCCTCGGGACGAGCGGCGACCACCAACAGCGACGGCCCCGCCCCGGCGAGGGCGACCGGAACCCCGGCCGCGCGCAGCTGCTCGTGCACCGCGGCGGTCTCGGGCATCAGCCGCAAGCGGTGGGGTTCGTGCAGACGATCTTCCATCGCGTCGGCGAGCACGTCGGAGGTGGCGCCGGAGGTGAGGGCCGACACCAGCAGCGCGGCGCGCGACGCGGTGAACTGGGCGTCGGCGAAGGCGACCTCCCCGGGCAGGCCGCGGCGCGCCGCCGCGGTCGGATAGCCGGCACGGGGGACGGCGAGGATCGGGACCAAGCGGTCGCTCGGCTCGATCCGGTGATGGCGCAGCTCGCCCCCGCCGCTCGAGCGGTAGCACACCACCAGGCCTCCGAGCAACGCCGCCAGGACGTTGTCGGGATGGCCCTCCATGTTGACCGCGAGCTCGATCAGCTCGGCCTGATGCATGACCCGCCCCGTGAGCGCGCGCCCGGCGAACAGCCCCCCGACGCACGCCGCCGCCGACGACCCGAGCCCGGCGGCCAACGGTATCGGGTTGCGGATCCGCAGCGCGAACCCGGGCGGACGACGCCCGGCATGGTCGAAGAACACGTTCATCGCCCGGATCACGAGGTTGGTGTCGTCGGCCGGCACCGACTCGGCCCCCTCGCCCTCGATCTGCACGTCGATGGAGTCCCGGCGGGGCTCGACCTCGATCGTGAGGTGCATCGCCACCGCGACCCCGAGCGCGTCGAAGCCGGGGCCGAGGTTGGCCACGCTCGCAGGGACCTTGACCTTCAACGCCGACGGCATCCCCATCCTCCCGGTCGCCGCGGCCCGTGCGGGCCGGAGGGCGCCCACAGGATAGCCACGCCGGCGGCCGCCGCCGGGCTCATGCCGAGTCGAGCGCCTCGGCGATCGCCTCAGTGCGCGGCGGCACGCTCAGCGGCCGCGGGGCCCCCGCAATCGCCCAGTCGGGATCCTTGAGCCCGTGGCCGGTGAGCACGCACACCACGGTGGCGCCGCGGCGGGGCGGGTGCCCCGCCGCGGCGAGGGCGCGCAGCCC
>CADDZG010000140.1 GCA_902812355.1 Actinomycetota bacterium
GGTGCGGGCCCTGCAGGCCGCCGAGGCGCCGCGACCTCGGCGCGGCATGCGGCGCAGCCCTCGAGGTGGCTGCGGACGGCGGTCGCAGAAGCAGGGTCGAGCTCACCGGCCGCGTAGGGGCGCAAGAGTTCGGAGCAACGCAGGTGGTCCATCGAGCTCACCTGTCCTTGGACGGTCCGTGGCTGGGCGAGGGTTCCAGCAACTCCGCCAGCCGTCGCCGGCCGCGGCTGATCCGTGACTTGATGGTGCCGACGTTGGAGCCGGTGGCCGCGGCGATCGCCTCGTGCGTCAACCCGGCGACGTCGTGCAGCAGCACCGCCTCGCGGAACGGTGGGTCGAGGGCGGCGAGGGCCGCCGCCAGGGCCACGCGATCGGCGACCTGGCCGGCGACGTCTCCGGGGGCGGGCCGCTCCTCGATCTCCTCCGGTCTCGGGGCCTTGGCGCGCTTGCGCAGCACGTCGATCGCGGCGTTGACGGTGATGCGATAGAGCCACGTAGACGGCGATGCCTCGGCCCGGAAGCTGCCGGCCCTGCGGTAGAGGGTCAGCAGGGCGTTCTGGACCGCGTCGAGCGCGTCCTCGCGGTCGCCGGTGAGGCGGTACGCGATCGCGAAGAGGCGGTCCTCATGGCGCCGGACCAAGGCTTCGAAGCTGCGGGCGTCACCCCGGCCGGCGCGCCGCAGCAGTTGGAGATCGTCGCCGTCGCCGGCATCACCGGCCAAAGAAGGCGACCTCGTTGATCTCCGCGCGCCCTCCTCCCCCGCCCGGAAGTTGCGTGATCCAGATCAGCCAGTAGCGTGCCTGAGTGGCGGGGATGCGGAGTCGTTCGACGGAGCCGGCGTCGCGCACCGAGCGCACGAGCTTGAAGCCATTCTGATCTGAGGAGAGCACGTCGCCGGCGCGCAGCTGGAAGGAATAGCCGGGCATCCCGGAATCGACCTCGACCCGCGTCACGGTATGCGGGCGGCCGAGGTCCAGCACTATGCCCACCCCGGGCTTGTGCAGGAGGGCCAGGGGGGCCCGGTAGTCCTCAGTCGTCCACGCCGTCGAGCGGTTGCCGTCGAAGGCCAGGTGCACGTCGGCAGGGTGCTCGGTGCCGTCGCCGTAGGGGTCGAAGGACGTTCCGCCGGCGACCTGGAGACGATGCGTCGCAGGAGCCGCGCCGGGCTTGCCACCGCCGCTCTTGCTGCCGCCGTGCGCCGGGCCCGAGCCGCCGACGAGGGCGGTGACCAGCCACGCGACCAGAGCCGCCACGGCCAGCACTATGAGCACGGGTGCGATCCAGCGGAGGTCGGTGCCGCTTTGGGGCGCGGGCTCGACCGCATCGCGGTCTTGCTCCGCGGGAGGGGAGGGGGGCAGCAGGGACGTCGAAGCGCGGCCTCCGCCGATCGCCTCTTGCAGCGCCGCGGCCATCTCGCTGGCATCGGCGAAGCGATCGTCGGGGTCTTTGGCCAGCGCCTTGAGCACCACCGCGTCGAGCCGGCGCGGGATGCCGGCGCGCACCGCGCGCGGCGGCAGCGGAGCCTCGCGCACGTGCATCATCGCCGTCGCCAGCTGGGAGTCGGCGGAGAAGGGGGGCCTGCCGGTGAGTGCCTCGTAGAGCACGACGCCGAGCGAGTAGAGGTCGGAGCGGGCGTCGGGCTCGTGCCCCTGGGCCTGCTCCGGCGACAGGTAGGTGACGGTCCCGAGGATCGAGCCGGTGGTGGTCACGTCTGCGCCGGTGGCGAAGGCGGCCTTGGCGATGCCGAAGTCGCCGACCTTGATGCTGCCGGTCCCGGCGATCAGCACGTTGGCCGGCTTGACGTCCCGGTGAATCACGCCGTGACGGTGAGCGTAAGCCAGCGCCTCGCAGATTGCGGAACCGACTGCGACCACGCGCTCGGGCTCGAGCACGCCCTCGCGTTGCAGGACGTCGGCGAGGGTGCCCCCGCCGCAGTACTCCATCACGATGTAGTGGTGCACGGCGCCGTCGCCGGTGCTCTGCTCCCCGGTGTCGTAGATCGACACGATCGCCGGATGGGTGAGCCGCGCGGCGGCCAGCGCCTCGCGTTTGAAGCGGGCGACGAAGTCGGCGTCCTGGGCGAGGTCGCTATGCAGGACCTTCACCGCGACGCGGCGGGCCAGCACCTCGTCGCGGGCGCGCCACACGGTCGCCATCCCTCCCTTGGCGATCGGCTCCTCGAGGTGGTAGCGGCCCGCGAGGGTCTCGGCCTTCAGCGACATGGACCTCAGACTAGTGCCCGTAAGGGGAGCGGACCATGCGCCGGGCCGCGTCAGGAGACCCCGGAATGCCCGGTCTGCTTGGCTACAACGAACGGCCGCAAGGCGTGGACGCGCAGCAGGCCCATGACGCGGGCCGGGCGCTTGAGCTTGACGTAGAGGACCCCGTCCTTGACCCACACCCGCACGAGCCTGGCACCGGAGCCGGCTGCGATCTGCTGGCCCTGGTCGGCGAGCTGCTGTAGGGGCATGTGAGGGTTGTCGACCAGGGTGGTGGAGAGCTGGTTGGCGATGTCGTCGGCGTCGGAGGACAACCCGACCGAATTCACCACGATCGCACCGAGGTTGTAGAGGACGAACGCGGCCACGCCGAAGAAGATGGCGATCTTCGTCAGCCAGCCGACGACCACGCCGCGCTCGTCGCGCCAAAGGCCCATCTCGTGGTGTGTATCGGCGCGTCCGCGCCGCGTGTTAAGCGCCGGCGCGCGGCAGGCGGCGACGGAGCAACCCGGTCACCAGAGACAGCTCCTCGACGCGCAGGCCCAGTGCCAGCGCGACGTAGGTCGCGATGCCCACCCCCACTGGCACGACGACCCTCACGATGCCGGTGGAGATCGAAGTTGCGCCGCCGTAAGCTCCGACGACCCCGGCGGCGGCCCACACGGCCGCCCCCATCCCGGCCGACGCCGCCGCTATCCGGAGCGCGGCCCGGAGGATGCGCCGCCGCTGCAGGCCCCCGAGGCGGCGGTCGAGCAGAGCACCGAGGAGGGCCGCCCCGACGACGTAGGAGACGACGAAGGCGAGCGCCAGGCCCTGGACTCTCAGCACGGGGAAGAGCAGGAAGTTGAGCGCCGTGTTCACCGCCACGGCGACGCAGTTGACCAAGAACGGGGTGCGGGTGTCGTGGAGCGCGTAGAAGGAACGCAGCAGCAACTGGAAGAGCGAGAAGGGCACCAAGCCGAGGGCGAATATCTGCAGTACGGACGCCACCAGGTGCACCGACGCCCCGGTGATCACGCCGTGGTCGAGCAGGAGGCGCACGATCGGCTCGGCGAGCACCATGTAGCCGACCGCCGCAGGCAGGATCAGCAGCAGCGTGGCCCTGGTACCGAGCGACAGCTGGGCACGGTAGCGGTCCCAGCCGTGGTGCACGGCTTCGGCGCTCATCCCCGGCAGCAGGGCGGTGATTATCGACACGGCGAAGAGCCCGTGCGGCAACTGGAAGAACATGTAGGCGTAGCTGTAGGCGGTGAAGCCGCCGGTCTGCTTGTTGACCAGGTACTGCACGATCACGTAGGCGCCCTGGTTGATCACGACGTAGCCCACGACGAACACCGACAGCCGGGCGAGCTTGCGGATCGCGGGGTGGGCTGCGGCAAGCGTCGCCCGATAGCGGCCGAGCCCCCGCAGGTAGGGCAGCTGAGCCAGCGCCATGACCACCACGCCTGCCGTGGTGCCGAGCCCCATCACCAGGACCTGAGCGGTGGTCACGTCCCGCAGGTCGGTACGCCCGAAGGCCAGCGCGTAGAAGATGAAGACGGCGGTGACGACGAGGTTGTTGAGCACCGGGGTGTACATCGGCGGAGCGAAGCGCTTGTGGGCGTTGAGCAGCCCGGCGGTGAGGGCGGCGAGCCCGTAGAAGACGATCTGGGGCAGGAAGAAGCGCAGGAGCGCGGTCAGCAGCCGATGCTGGAGCATGGCCTCGGCCCCGCTCAGCCGGCTGGTGTAAAGGTCGGCGATCCACGGAGCGGTCACGACCCCGAGAGCCGCGATCGCCACCAGCACGACGAGGGTGAGGTTGATGATCGCGCTGGCGATCCGCCACGCCTCGTCGTTGCCCTCCTTCTCCAGCAGTTCGACGAACACCGGCACGAACACCGAGGTCAGCACCCCGCCGAGGACGAGCTCGTAGATCACGTTGGGGGCGGTGTTCGCGAGGTTGTAGGTATCGGCGAGGCGGCTCTCGGTGACGCCGAGGGCGGCCGCCACCGCCGCTAAGCGGAGCACACCAGTGGCGCGCGACAGGATCGTCCCCACCGTCATGAGGACGGTGGCGCGACCGAGGCTGCCTTCGCTCACCCCGTCGCCTCGGGGTCGTCCGCCGGTCGCGCCGACCCGCGCGCGTTCCGGCCCCCGACGCGCCTGCGCACCGTGCGCACCGCGTAGAAGAGGACGAGGAACGCCGCCGCGCCGATCGTGAGCGCCAGGGCCACCTGGTTGAAATTGGTCGAACGGACCCCGAGGGCCTTACCGGCGATCACGACCGACCCGTCCGGGGTCTCGACGTGAGCGTAGAGCTGGAAGATGCCGCTTGCCTGGGCGGCCACCTGGAAGTCGAGCGAGCGCTGCCCGCCGCCCTTGATCGTGACCGTGCGCGTGGTCTCGTTACGGCCGCCCCGGAAGGTGAGCTTGGGCGAATCGAGACCTAGGGTCACCGTCAGGGGGTAGGGGGCGTTGTTGACGAGGTCGACCCGCACCCTGCCCTTCCGTGACGTCAGGGTGATGTTGGGCGGCCCCACTAGACCGACTGCGTGCATGCGGTCACGCGCCTCGGCCCCGGCCTGCTCGGCGAGGCGCAGC
Organism: Actinomycetota bacterium; assembly: GCA_902812355.1. Classification (GTDB taxonomy): domain Bacteria; phylum Actinomycetota; class CADDZG01; order CADDZG01; family WHSQ01; genus CADDZG01. The sequence continues at coordinate 4,800 of CADDZG010000140.1, forward strand.
CCCTGTCGGGTGAGCTCGGGATCGATCCACCATGCCCGGCTCTGGGCAACGAGCTCGTCCCGGCGCAGCCGGGCCAGCACGGACGCCGGCGGGTCCATGCTGGCGAAGCTCTCGATCGTCGCCTGGGCCCGGCCGATCGCGGCGAAGTAGCTGCGCCCGGGAGCGCTGCCGCGCGGCAGGGAAGCCACTGGGCTGCGGACCACCGGGGCGTGACCGTAGGCGAGGCCTTGGCTCGGGGTCAGGGTGTGCAGCCACGGTGCCGTCACGAGGTCGTCGAGCAGCAGCCGGATCGTGCGGGCCGAGGGCTGCCAGAACGCCGGCAAGGTCACCTGCACGACCCGTCCGGCCTGGCCGGGCGATTCCTCCCGGATCATCGCCGTCTCGGCCATGAAGCGCTGGACGTCGAGGGCGTCCTGGCCGGGGCGGGCGAGGTCTGCGAGCAGCGCCTGCAGTCCGGTGTCGGTGCGGAAACCGGTAAACGTTGCACCGGTGGGGGTCGGGACCTTGACCGGGCACGCGAGCGAGCCGAAGCCGGCGGGACAACCGGAGTTCGGCGGTGGCGGGCCGGCCAGCGAGCGCCCGGAGAAGAAGGCGTGGGCGGGGCTGCCGGGCATGGCGAGGCCGAGTGCCTCGAGCGTCGAGGTGTCGAGGCGCGACGCCGGCGGCAGCAGCCAGCGGGGGCCGGCCGCGATGCCGAGGCGGGCGCGCAGCACCTGGCGGGCGAGCGCGAGCTGCACCCCCACACCTTGTTCGAAGGGGAAGTAGCGCTGCACCGTGGGGAGATCGGCGAACGAGTAGGGGGCCAGGATCGGCTGCACGCCGGGGGTGGTTACGACCCGGCGCAGGAGGCGCAGCACGACGCGGGCATCGGCTGCTACCGCGCTGTCCCGGCCTGCGTGCTGCACCTCGTCGCCGGAGCGGCGCCGGAAGCCGGTGGCGAGGTGGGCGAGCTCGTCGACGAGCTCGGGGGTGGGCGCTATGCCAGCACGCAGGCGCGGCGGCCGGTCCTTGGGGCCGCGTGCGTGCTGGCCTTCCGGCGGCGGTGACGCTCGGGACAGGACGGCCTGCAGCAGGTCGCGCAGCCATCCGCCGGAGGCGATCGCCTGCTGCAAGGGAAAGGTGCCGTCCGGCGCGGGCACCAGGGCGCCGTCCACCCCGAGCTCGGGCACCGTGTTGACCGGGATCACCGGCACGAGGCCGAGGGGCGGGTCGGGCGAGTTCGGGTAGTAGATCGCGGTCGTGTAGAGCGTATCCAGGGGCACCGCTCCGGCGGCGTCGAAGACCGTCACGGACAGCGGGTAGACGCCGTCGGCGTCGCTCTGGGCCAGGGTGGCGAGCTCGTCCACCTTCTGGCGCAGGTGCAAGGTGATCGCCCCGCCGTCGGGCACCACGGTCGTGGTGCGCTCGACCGGGAAGGACGAGGTGGCGTAGCCGACGTGGCCCTCGAACACCTGGTGCAGGGCGGAGCGGCTCTCGACGCGGTCGTAGGCGCCGACCACGAGCTCGAACCCCCGCAGCGGCGCGCCGCTGAGGTTGCGCAGTCGCAGGGTGAGGTCGAGCCGGTCGCCGGGGCGGTAGTACAGGGGCTGGTGGATCAGCTCCAGCCGGATCCCGCCGCCGGCGGCGGCGGCCGGGTTGGCCCTCGGCCTCGGCCTGTCGCTCGCCG